>JAAZBY010000371.1 GCA_012513595.1 Chloroflexota bacterium | reverse complement strand
TGGTCCAGATGGCCGTGGGTGAGCAGAATCCTGTCCAGCTTGCGGAAGCCAAGGCCGCTGCGCAATAGCTGCCTCTGGGTACCCTCACCGCAGTCCACCATAAAACGGTATTCCCGGTGCATCAACAACAGCGATGAGAGCCCCCGGTCGACCGAGGGGGCCGATGCCGAAGTGCCCAGAAACGCTATCTCGAACATCGCACGTGCTATCCTCTCTGCATGCGCGGCGCCGCGGGCCAAAACGGGCCAGGGTGGCCCGCGCAGTCCAACGGTACACCCCGGCCCGCTGCTCTCGTGCTCGCCACGGCTGGGCCGCCCGCAGGGCGGGCGGATCTGGGCAAGGTCTATAGCTCCTTGCCCATCGCCATGATCGGCGTCATCTCGTCATACCCGAGGCTCCGGTAGAACTCCCGCGCCCCTTGGTTGGCCGAGTACACCAGGAGGTTCACCTTCAGGCAGCCCCTGGCGCGGAGGCGGCCCTCCACCTCCTGAACCAGAGCCGCGCCGATGCCCTGCCGGCGCACGCTCTCATCGACGGCCAGATGGTGCAGCCAGCCCCGCCGCCCGTCCCAGGCGCCCATCAGGGCCCCGACCAGCCTTCCGCCGCATTCGGCCACCAGGAAGAGATCCGGGTCACGCGTGAGTTTCTTGGCGATCTCCTCGCGGCGGTCGGAAGGACGGATCGATACGCCGGGCCCGGCGCTCTGCCAGAGGGCCAACACCGCGTCATAGTCTGCCATGGTGAACTCACGAAGGCGCACAGCCGCTGCCCCGTCCCGCCCAGGCTGTCAATCCTCGAGGCCCACGACGGTCCGCCAGGGGCCGTCAATCCCCTCGTCCGACACGCCATAGTAGATGTGCACGTCGCCAGAGTCATCCTTGCGCACGAGGTCATAGTGCGGCTTGCCGGCCCTCAGGTACCTGTGCCACAGCCCGTAACCGTCGACCCAGTTCACCTTGTCAGGCTGGAAGGCGTTCTTTTCCTTTAGGGCAATGGCATAGCGCCACAGCCGCCGAGCGGACTGGCGCGTGACGTTGTGCACCTCGGACCCGTCGCGGAGGTCGCGCATGGTATGGTACATTACCCCGTTGCGGTCCTCCGAGGCCACGATCTCGACGCCGGTGCGCGGGCCCTGCACGGCCTCGCCCTTGCGCCCGGTGTGCACCGGGCTCACGGCGGGCTGCTCTTCGGCAACGGGCTCGACCGGGGACGTCGGCTGGGCGGCGGCCGGTGAGGCGACCCGGGCCCGCTCTTGTGGTTGAGCGCGCACCTGCTGGCGCCCGGCGGGCTGCCGGCGGGCCTGCGCCGGCGCAGTCCCAGAGGCCGCCACCGGGGCGGACTCCCCGGCCAGCACCACGCGACGGATCAGGTCCACCAGCTCGTCGCGCATGGCCAGGTCGGTCTCCGCCTCGTTGCGCAGATAGATCTTGCTCCCCTCCAGGGCATAGGGCGCGTCGATCCCCCTGGGCACGTCCATGCGGATGACATCTACGCCGCGGCTCTTGAGCACTGTCATGCCCACCTCGAGGGGCGGCGTGACCTGGCGCTCGATCTCCTTGCGCAGCTCGGCCATGCTCTCCTCAGGAGTGGGCACACCCTTGGGCTCCGCCTTCAGGTTGGCCGAGACGCCGACATAGACCGTCCCGCCGTTGCCGTTGGCAAAGGCCACCACGTCGCGCATGATGGCGTGCAGCCGGCCTCCCTGGCGGGTCATCTGCTCATGAAAGCTGAGCACCAGGCTAGGGCCCTCTTTGCGGGCCTCTTCCACAAAGTCCACGGGCTCGGCCTGGCGGCGGTAGGGGCGCGTGCGCTGAAAGTCGTTGGTGAGGAATAGCTCCTTGAGGGCCTTGAAGCTGACCTCGGGGAGCAGCACCTCGGTGGCCCGTTCACCGACGCCCAGGTTCTGGCGATTGCCGGGCTGCCCCTGAACGCGGTGGGCGTCGGACCCCTGAATGCAGTGCATACGGCGCGGGTATTCCGGCTTGGAGCCGGAGAAAAAGGAGGCCGTGGTGCGCCGACGCTTCACCTCGAGATCGGTGACTTCCAGGGCGTGCAGGTTGGCATCCTGAGTATACGCAATGCGCGTCTGCCCGCCGAAGCCGAGGCCAATCATGGCCACGCCACTGGAAGAGTTGGCGTGCGCCGCTATCACCAGGGCGCCAGCCTCCGCCATTACCCGATAGGCCGTGATGACGTCGGTGGTGGCGCCCACTTCCATGTCGCCCCGTTCCAGAGAGCCCACCGGCACGTCCAGGCTCAGCAGGACGTGTTCGATAGCCCGCACGGGGGTCTGTGGGTCGAAAATGGCCAGAATGTGAAACCCAAACGTGGCGGTGAACTCAAACCCTGGCAGGACCAGGATAGACTCGCGCAGCCGCCGGTACTCGGCCAGTCTGTCGCGTTCGGCCGGCAGCAGCCGCCCGTTCTGCTCCCAGCGCTCAAGATCTTGGATTTCGCGCAGCATGGCCGCGTAGCCGGCCATGGTGTTGTGATCGGTGAAGGCGATAATGTCGAGGCCTTCCGCCTCTGCCTTCTTCAGAATGTCGAGATAGGTGGCATGGCTATCTTGGTAGTCTTTGGAACCCGGAGTATGGATGTGGAGATCAACCCGATGCCATTCCATCCGGTTGCTCGATGGGGTTCTCCTTCGCGGTCGTGACACTTGATGTTCCTTCCCATTCGCCAAACGCGACCTCGAATACCTGCTCGACTCGGTCGGCAAGCACGAAGCGCATTTCCTGGCGTACGTCTTCTGGTAGTTCGTCTAGATCTTTGACGTTGCGGCCCGGCAGGCAGACCGTCTTGAGGCCGGCACGGTGGGCTGCCAGCACTTTCTCTTTGATCCCGCCCACGGGCAGCACCTGTCCGCGCAGGGTGATCTCGCCTGTCATGCCGACCTGCCCGTCGATCGGCTGATCGCGCAGCAAAGACGCCAGCGCGGTGGCCATGGCCACGCCCGCCGAAGGCCCATCCTTCGGAATGGCGCCGGCCGGCACATGGAGGTGAATGTCCAGCTTGGCAAAGGAGTCTTCGTCAATGCCCAGCTCCTTGGCATTGGAGCGCACGTAGCTCAGCGCGGCCTGCGCCGATTCGCGCATTACCTCGCCGAGCTGGCCCGTGACGGTGAAGCCCTTGTTGCCGCGCATCTTGGTGGCCTCGATGAAGAGGATGTCCCCGCCAGCCGCCGTCCAGGCCAGGCCGGTGGCCACGCCCGGTATCTGGGTACGCTCGGCGGCCTCGAAAAAGTAGGTCGGCTTGCCCAGGTAACCGTTCACAGCCCCGGCCTCCACGACGGTCGGCTCCGTCTCGGCATCTTCGGCCACCTTGGCCGCCACCTTGCGGCAGACGTTGCCGATCTGGCGCTCGAGCTCGCGGACACCTGCCTCGCGCGTGTACTGACGGATGATCTCGCGGAGGGCATCATCCTCGAAAACGATCTCGCCGTTGTGGAGACCGTTCTCGCGAATCTGCCTGCCCACCAGGTACGACCGCGCAATGTGCAGCTTTTCCTCTTCGGTGTATCCCGAGAGCTGCAGAATCTCCATTCGGTCGCGCAGTGGGGCAGGGACAGTGTCCAGCATGTTGGCCGTAGCGATGAACATCACCTGAGACAGGTCAAAGGGCACGTCGAGGTAGTGATCGCGGAACTCGCGGTTCTGCTCCGGATCAAGCACCTCGAGCAGCGCCGCAGCCGGGTCGCCGCGGAAGTCGCTGCCCAGCTTGTCCACCTCGTCGAGCATGAACACCGGGTTGCGCGTCCCGGCGCGGCGGATGGCCTGGATGATCCGCCCGGGCATGGCGCCGATGTAGGTACGCCGGTGCCCGCGGATCTCGGCCTCGTCGCGCATGCCGCCCAGAGACTGCCGGATGAACTCGCGCCCCGTGGCCCGCGCAATCGAGCGGCCCAGAGACGTCTTGCCCACGCCAGGAGGCCCCACGAAGCAGAGGATCACGCCCTCGCGTTCGCGCCGAATGTAGTCGCCGGACTCGGCCTCTCCCTCTTCCCGCTCGGACGCCCGATCCTGGCGCAGCTTGCGTACCGCCAGATACTCGATGATGCGGTCTTTGATGCGCTCCAGGTCATAGTGGTCCTCGTCGAGAATGCACCGCGCCTCCGCCATGTCCAGCTTGTCGGGGGTTAGCTTCTGCCAGGGCAGATCGACCAGCCAGTTGAGGTAGGTGCGGATGACACCGTACTCGGCCGAAGCAGCAGGAAGCTTGGTCAGACGGTCCAGTTCGCGCTGGGCCTCCTTGCGGGCCTCTTCGGGCATCCCGGCCGCCTCGATCTTGGCGGCCAACTCGCGGGCCTCGACGGCCTGTTCATCCTCCTCGCCCAGCTCGCGCTGGATCGCCTTGAGCTGCTCACGCAAGTAGTACTCGCGCTGCACCTTCTCCATGCCCGACTGTGCATCGGTCTGGATCTTTTTGCCCAGCTCCAGGACCTCCACCTCCCTGCTGAGCACACCCATCAGCCGACGCAGCTTGTCCGTGACGTTGTCGAGCGCGAGGATCTCCTGGCGGACCATCATGTCCATGCGCGTCGAGGTGGCCACCACGTAGGCCAGCTGCTTGGGATCCTCGGTCTGCAGCGCGCCGGCGACCATTTCCTCGGGCAGGTAGGCCGCCAGGCTGACGAGCTTGCGGAACAGCTCCAGGGTGCTGCGCTGCAGCGCCTCCAACTCGACCGACTCTTCCACCGTTTCCGGAGCCGGCGCGATGGTGGCGCGCATGTAGGGATCCCGCTGCGTAAAACCGGTGAGCCGAATCCGCTCCAGCCCTTGCACGATGATGTGGAGAGTGCCATCAGCTGCACGGGCCAGGCGGTGGATCACCGCCACCGTACCGATATCGTACAGATCCTCCGGCCCCGGCTCTTCGACTTCCGGATCGCGCAGGGCCACGAGGGCTACCATTTTGTCTGCCACGACGGCGTCATCCACCAGGCGCACCGAACGCGGCTTCTGCACCAGTAGCGGGAGGACGGTCAGCGGAAAGACCACCGTGTTCTTGAGCGGCAGAACCGGCAGCTCCGCAGGCAGGTCGGAAGACCCCTCCGCCTTGGGGGCGGGGGTCTCCGCGTCCACTTGGTTGGTTACGTCCACTTCGTCCCTATCCATAGTTGCTCCACTGACTGTAACCTGCCCGCCCGCGCGGCGCGAGCTGGCAGGGTTATTGATCGTTCGAAGAGACCACCGGGATGCGGTGTTGGCGGGCCTGCTTGGGCAGATAGACGTACAGAAAGCCGCCTTCGTAGGTCGCCTCAATGGCGGCCTCATCAAGGGCCCAGCCCACCCGCACTTCGGTGCGAAAATCGCCGTAGCGAATCTCCATGTTCTGGTAGATGAGCTTGCCCACGGGGTCTCGCCGTCGCCCGGCAATCACCAGGCGGCGATCCGCAAAAGAGATGGCAAAGTCGTCGTCGCGCATGCCCGCGACCTCAACTTTGACGACGACGCGGCCATCTGTCTCATATACGTCGGTGGGCGGGCGCCAGACGCGCCGCTGCGGCGCAATGAGCCAGTCGCGAGAGGTCGCCTCGGGATCCGTGCTCCCTGCGCGCGCGAGCAGATCATCGTCCTGCAGGGCACCCGCGTCCATACTCCTACTCGTCATTCGTTCTGTTCCTCTCGACAGCAGAAAGCCAGCACGCACCGATGATACTACATTCTACCACATCCGCGCAGGGCCTTCAAAGGCAGGTGCCCACCGGAATCCGCTTCACGCAGGGCCACCCCGCGGCGCACAGCGAGCGCCGCGCCACTCGGCGGTACAGGACCGCCCGATGCCCGGGCAACAAACGAGGGACGCCCACAGACGGCATCCCCCGCCGGGCCTTGAGGCACGCGCGATCGCTGTTATTATAGCATATCTGTCAAGAACTGGGACCGGCGCGGCGGTGGCCTCTCTCACCAGGCCAGGAGCGCCTGGCAGGACAGAACCGCGCGCGCGCATTTGACATTGCCGCCCGTGCGCCGTATACTGGCGGCAATAGGCGGGTGTAGCTCAGTTGGCAGAGCGTCTGCTTCCCAAGCAGAATGTCGTGGGTTCGAATCCCATCACCCGCTCTTAGCGTGTCACTGGGCCTGCTGCAACAGGTTGTGGTGTCGGCCCATAGTGTCTCAGATAGCGTAAGGCTTTCAGGCAGTCTGACACACAGCAAAAAGCCCGCGCCCAGGTATCTGCACCTGAGCGCGGGTTCTGTTATGCCCCGCGTGCCCAAGTGCTCACGCACCTGGGCCAGGGCCAGGCTCCGGGCCATTCTAGCGGAGCCGGAGCCATGCCTTACACGCGCAGCATGCCACACAGGACTTCCAAGTGTACCTCTCTCACATGGGTGCGTAAGTCGTTCCTAGGCCAAGCAGGGAGAGTCGAAGTGTGGTATAGTACGGCGAGCCGCGATGGGAGGTGCGTTTTGCGAAGGGGGCCGGCCAATGTCTGCTGGTTTGCCGCAACCCGCAAGGAGGCGGCGCATTGGCGTAATCCTGCTCGCAGTCATCGGAGCGCTCGTGCTGTGCGTCTTCATTGGCTCCCTTCTGCCAGATAAGCAGGAAAAAGAGCCTGCCAGCGTCGCCGTTGCACCCACTACCGCGCCAACCGACGCGCCCACCGTCGCCCCA
>JAAZBY010000370.1 GCA_012513595.1 Chloroflexota bacterium | reverse complement strand
GCCCTCTCCGACCGCTGGCTGCGTTAGGGGGCAGGCCTCCTTAGCGGCGGCGCTTGCCTTGAGGCCTGCGGTGGCGTATTCTGCGGCACGGTCACCAGCCACACCTTGCCCTTGCGGGAGCCCTGCATGAACCGTCGCCCCGCCCAGTACGAACAAGACGCCGAAACGCTACTGGAGATGCATCGCCAGTCGTGGCGCATCAACTTTCCCGGCAGGCGGTTTGACTCCTGGGTGTTCACCGCCTCGCTGAAGGTCAGCGCCGGCCGCGGGGAGGTGTACGTGTACGAGGAGAACGGGGAGATCGTCGCCTGGCTGTGGCTCAGTTTCCCCACCCGGGCGACGGCCCACGTCCGCCACGTGCAGGTGGCCGAGGGGCACTGGGGGCGCGGCCTGGGCCGCCAGGTGATGCACGACGCCATCTCGCTGGCCCGCGCCAGGGGCTGCCACACCCTGACGCTCGCGGTGACCAAGTCGAACGCGCGCGCCATGGCCCTCTACCGCAGCCTGACCTTCGTCATCGACCACGACGAGGGGGAACGGCAGCGCATGCGCCTGGACCTAACCTGCAGCCGCCTCCTGCCGGATGAGGCCCTCCGCGAGGACAACTAGGCCCGCTGGCCCCCGGCCGGGAGCAGGCGAGGGGGCTAGCGATCCAGGCGTACGACGTACTGGTGGCCCGCCAAGGCGACCACGTCCCCCTCGTGGATCTTTTTGCTGCGGCGCGTCTCCACCGCGCCGTTCAGCGTCACCTCGCCCTCCTGGATCAGGTGCTTGGCCTCGCCACCGGAGGCCACGGCGTTCACTAGCTTCAGGAACTGGTCCAGGCGGATGGTCGGCTCGCTCTCTGTGCTCATGGTCCTCCTTACGAGTACGGGTTACGCGCGCCCCCGCGCACAGCAAGGGCCTCCCCCACCCTGGTACGGGCAGAGGAGGCCCCATGCGTGGCGTGGCTCCTGCGCGCGCTACTTGCTCAGGCGCTTGCGCAGTGCCTCCAGCTGCTTGCGCAAGCGGGCGGGTGTCCTGTCGCCGAACGAGTCAAAGAACTTTTCGACGCCGGGAAGCTCCGCCTTCCAGCCCTCCGTGTCCACGTGGAGCAGGTCGCTCAGGAACTCCTGCGAGATCTTGAGCCCCGCCAGGTCCAGATCCTCGGCGCTGGGGACGTAACCGATGGCCGTCTCTCGCGCGCCCACCTTGCCGTCGATGCGCTCGCACATCCACTTCAGCACGCGGCTGTTCTCGCCAAAGCCAGGCCACAGCCACTTGCCCTCGGCGTTCTTGCGGAACCAGTTCACGTAAAAGATCTTGGGGGCCTTGTCTCCCAGGCGGTCGCCCATGTCGAACCAGTGCTGGAAATAGTCCCCCATGCTGTACCCGCAGAAGGGCGTCATGGCGAAGGGATCACGCCGCAGGTTCCCGACGGCGCCAATGACGGCCGCCGTGGTCTCTGACGCGGCGGTGGACCCGAGGTAGACGCCGTGGTCCCAGCCATAGGACTGGAAGACCAGCGGCACCAGGCTGGCGCGGCGCCCGCCAAAGATAAAGATGTCGATCGGCACGCCCTGGGGGTTCTCCCAGTCAGGGCTGATGATCGGGCACTGCGAGGCCGGCGCCGTAAAGCGCGCGTTGGGGTGCGCGGCCGGCTCTTTGGAGTCCGGCGTCCAGTCGTGCCCCTTCCAGTCGATGGCATGGTCGGGCGCGCCGTTCATCCCCTCCCACCAGATGTCGCCATCGTCGGTCAGGGCGGCGTTGGTGATGATGGCGTTCTCACGGAAGGTGTCCATCGCCATCGGGTTCGAGTCGTACGAGGTGCCCGGCCCGACGCCAAAGAACCCGGCCTCCGGGTTGATGGCGTACAGACGGCCGTCGGGGCCGATCTTCATCCAGGCGATATCGTCACCGATCGTCTCGGCCTTCCAGCCGTCAATAGTGGGCTGGATCATGGCCAGGTTGGTCTTGCCGCAGGCCGAGGGGAAG
>JAAZBY010000369.1 GCA_012513595.1 Chloroflexota bacterium | reverse complement strand
GGGGCATGCCTTCGCCTCGCGCACCCGCGACGAGGTGGTGTGGCTGGGCGACGAGCGCGGCGTGCGGCCCGAATTCCGGGTGCGCCCGAGTACCGGGGCATTCGCCGGCCGCACCTTCACCTGGAGCGCCGCCCGCTACTGCGAGAACATCGAGCAGGCCGCCGACCGCGTGGGCTTCGTCACGGGCGTCAAGCCCCTGCCGCTGTTTCGCACGCCCGACGGCCGAACCTCGTCCAGGCTGCTGGCTGCCACCAAGGCCTGTGGCTATGTGCATGTGCCCGCCGTGCCCCTGAGTTTTCTCGGCGCCAGCCCCAGCGCGCAGGGGCCAAGTGACAAGCAGATCGCCCAGGCCGTGGCGCGGGCGCGGCCGGGCGAGGTATTGCTGGCGCACCTGGGCGTGTGGTCGCGCGAGGTGCCGCAGGTGCCTGTGGGGCTGGATGCGCTGATCACCGGCCTGAAGGCGCAGGGCATGTGCTTTCAGACCCTGGGTGAGCACCCGGACTACCGCGACTGGATCGCCGGCAGGCCGTAGCGCAGGCCGAGAAGGGGCGCTGGCACCCGCGGTTCCGGCCTGGGTCTGCTGGCTCGGCCGGGCTCGGCTCGGGTTCGGAGACGGCTCGCGAACTCAGGGCGCCGGGCAGGAGGGCTGCGGCACCACCGGGCACTTGTCGAAGGCCTCGGGCCGGATGCGGCCGTCCACCATGCGGTAGGGGTCCATGCACTGGTAGGCGGCGTTGTAGCGTGCCCATTGCGCGGCGCAGCTCTGGTCGTCGGCGGCCGGGGTGGTGCGGCTGGGGGCCGACGCGGCCGAGGCCGGGGCCTGCGGCGGCTGGGCCAGGGCATCGCGGTATTGCTGCAGGCGCTGCGCGGCGGCAGCCTCTTCAGCGGCACCGAGCGGTGCCACAGGGGCCACTTCCAGCACCTCGCTCCGTGGCCTGGCCTGCGGTGGTGGCGGTGCATCGCTGTAATGCACCACGCCACGCTCGTCGACCCAGCGCTTGATCTGGGCGAAGCCGTGCCCCGGCCACATGGCGAGCCCCAGGCAGACCCCGAGCAAAGCGGTTGCTGTTTGGCGATGCAAGGCAGTCATGGGTTGCGTTTGTACCGCAACCGGATGGCGGGCGCCAGCGGCCGCCCGCATGGCGCCCGGTACACAAGGCTTCAGGTCTGAGATCGGATTTCTCAAAGGCACGACAAGCACGTCAAGCGGTCATTTTTGATGTTCATGTAGCGCCTGACTTGCGCGAGGGGGCCGATCCTAATCGTTCACCAATACGAGCTTGCCCTTGACCTCACGGCTGTTCATGCGGGCGTAGGCGGCCTTGAGTTCACGCATCGGCAGGGTGCGGTCGATCATCGGCTTGATGCGGCCCTGGGTGTACCACTCGGCCAGCTCGCCCATCATGGCGGCATTGGCCTGGGGTTCGCGGCGGGCAAAGTCGCCCCAGAACACGCCCACGATGCTGGCGCCCTTGACCAGCGCGAGGTTGATCCTGATGGCCGGGATCTCACCCGCGGCAAAGCCCACCACCAGGTGCCGGCCGCGCCAGGCGATGGAGCGGAAGGCGGTTTCGGTGAAGTCACCGCCCACCGGGTCGTAGATGATGTCCGGCCCTTGGCCGGCGGTCAGCTCCTTCAGCCGCGCGCGCAGATCCTGCGTGCTGTAGTTGATGGTC
>JAAZBY010000039.1 GCA_012513595.1 Chloroflexota bacterium | reverse complement strand
CGAGGCGCTGACCGAGATGTACGGGCTGGAGGGCAGCAACCTGCAGCAGTACGCCGCCTTCTGGGGCCGCCTGCTGCGCGGGGATCTGGGCCCATCCCTCTCAACCTTCCCGACGCCGGTGATATCGCTAGTCCGCCAGGCTCTGCCCTGGACCCTGGGGCTGCTTCTGACCACGACGCTGGTCTCCTGGGGCTTGGGCAACCTGTTCGGCGCCCTGGCCTCCTACTCTCCGGGCAGCCGCACCTGGCGCATCGTAGACGTGTTGAGCCAGGCCGTACGCCCCATCCCCTACTACGTCATGGCGCTGGTACTGCTGGTGCTGTTCGCCTACTTTGTCCCGATCTTTCCCTTTGGCGGGGCCTACCCGGTCGGAACGCATGTGCAGCTCAGCCTGAGTTTCATCGTCACGGTGCTCAAGCACTCGGCGTTGCCGGCGATCAGCCTGGTCGTGGTCGGCATGGGGGCCTGGTTTATTGGCATGCGCTCGCTGGCCTCCAACATCATCTCGGAGGATTATGTCCTGTACGCCGAGACGGCCGGCCTGGGCAAGAGCACCATCATCTTTGGCTACATCGTCCGCAACGCGCTCCTGCCGCAGATCACCGGCCTGGGGCTGCAGTTGGGCATGATCTTTAGTGGCGCGCTGGTCATGGAGATCGTTTTCGGCTACCCCGGCATGGGCATGTTGACGCTCCAGGCAGTTATGGCCAACGATTATTCCCTGATCATGGGCATCGCCATCTTTTCGATCGTCGGGGTAGCCACTGCCGTCCTCTTGCTTGACGTGCTCTACCCACTCTTCGACCCTCGGGTACGCTACCAGTAGGGAGAGAGATGATCAGGGTCATACGCGACCTGCTGCGTTACGACAGCCGCTTCCGCATCGCCTTTGTCTTCTTGCTGGGCGTTTTGGTCATGTGCCTCCTGTCGGCCGTGTCTCCGTACGACCCCGGCAGGACGTTCAAGGTCCCGGCCGACATGCCGCCCTCCCCGGCGCACCCCTTCGGCACCACCTCCAGGGGCCAGGACCTCTTCTGGTGGATGACCTTTGCCGTGCGCAACTCGCTGCTCCTCGGGTTGGTGACGGCGGCCGTCTCTCGCGTCATCGCCATCCTGGTCGGCCTGGTGGCCGGGTACCGGGGCGGGTGGATCGATCGGGTGCTTATGTCGATCAACGATAGCTTTGTCGTCATGCCGGTGCTGCCCCTCCTGATCCTGCTGAGCTTTCTGCTGCGCGGCAGGATGAGCCTGATCACGCTGGCAGTCTTCCTGGGGATGTTCGGCTGGCCCTGGGACGCGCGCCTTATCCGCGCCCAGGTCCTCAGCCTCAAGGAACGCTCCTTCACGCGGACGGCCTTCTACTCCGGCACCAGCGCCTTCCGCATCACCCTGAACGAGCATCTGCCCTACGTGCTGCCCGTTGTGTTTGCCACGACGATCAACAACATGCTCTGGTCGATCGGGATGGAGGTGACGCTGAGCGTGCTGGGCCTGTCAGACATCACCCTGGCGACCATCGGCACGGCGATCTTTTGGGCCAACCAGCACCAGGCCCTGGTGGCCGGCATCTGGTGGTGGCTGGCCGCCCCGATCATCGTGGCCATCGTCCTGTTCCTGGGGTTGTACATGCTGTTCTCCAGCGTCAACGAATACATCGATCCGCGGACCCGCCTGCGGCTGATAGGGGGTTGATCCGTGGCACTGCTAACCGTCCAGGGCCTACGCGCCTACTATCGTACCGAGGCCTATGGGATCTCTCGCACGGTGCGCGCCGTCGACGGCGTCTCGCTCGAGCTATACCACGATGAGATCTATGGGCTGGCTGGCGAGTCGAGCTGCGGCAAGACCACGCTGATCAAGGTGCTCTCTGGCACGATCCGCCCACCGCTCCGGGTGGAGGGCGGGCGGGTGCAGTACCAGTTCGGCGAGCACAGCGTCGATATGCTCCACATCGACGAGGACGAGCTGCAGCATAGCGTGCGCTGGAAAGAGATCTCGTACGTGATGCAGGCCTCGATGAGCGTGCTGAACCCAGTCCGCCGGATCATCAGCACCTTTGAGGATATCATCTCCACGCACCAGGGGATCGCCTCGCGCGCCGAGTTCAATAGGGACGTGCGCGAGCACGTGCACGCCCTGGGCCTGCCCACCGACGTCCTGAACGCTTACCCCCATCAGCTCTCCGGGGGGATGCGGCAGCGCGTCGTCATCGCCCTGGCCACCGTGTTCGAGCCCAGCCTGATCGTGGCCGACGAGCCGACCACGGCGCTGGACGTCGTCGTGCAGCGCGGCGTGTTGCAGCTCCTGAAGGACATCCAGGCGCGCAGTGGCAACACTGTGTTCCTCGTCACCCACGACATGGCCGTGCACGCCAACGTGGCGGACCGCGTGGCGATCATGTACGCGGGGCGCATCGTCGAAGAGGGGCCCACCGAGGCCATTTTCGAGGCGCCGAGCCACCCCTACACGCAGCACCTGATCCGGTCGCTGCCCAGGATCGGCGACAAATCGAGCAAGGCCAGCCTCAGCGGTTCGCCGCCCAACCTGGCCAACCCGCCGGACGGGTGCCGCTTCCACCCGCGCTGCCCGCACGCCGAGGCGATCTGCCGGGAAAGCGTCCCCGAGATGGTCTTCCTGGAGCCGGGGCACCGCGCCGCCTGCCATCGCGTGGAGGGGAGCGATCGATGAGCGACAACGGGAAACTCCTCGACCTGCAGCAGGTGACGGCCGTGTTTCACCTCGGGGGGCTGCTGCAGCGCACGCGGCTGGTGGCCGTCAACAACGTGTCGTTCTCCTTGGACAGCGCCCGCCCCGAGATCTTTACGCTGGCCGGCGAGAGCGGCAGTGGCAAGACGACCCTGGCGCGGCTGCTCCTCCACGATTTGGAACCCACCGCGGGCAAGGTTATCTTTGACGGGCGCGATCTCGCCAGCGTCAGGAGCCGGCGCGAGACCATGGCCTTCATGAAGGCCGTCCAGCCCGTGTTCCAGAACCCGTTTGAGACGTTCAACCCGCTGCGCCGCGTCGATGCCTACCTGATTGACACGGCAGTGAACTATGGCATGGCCCGTACGCGCCGTGCCGCCGCGCCGGTGGTCGACCAGGCCCTGCGCCAGGTGGGCCTATCGCTCGAGGAGGTGGGCAAGCGCTACCCGCACGAGCTCTCCGGCGGGCAGATACAGCGCGTGTCGGTGGCGCGCGCGCTGATCCCCCAGCCCAGGCTGATCATCGCGGACGAGCCGGTGTCGATGGTCGATGCGTCGCTGCGCATGGAGATCGTCAACCTCTTTCGCACCCTCCGCGACTCTCAGCGGGTCAGCGTCCTGTACATCACCCATGACCTGGCCACCGCCTACTATATCAGCGACCGCGTCGCGATCATGCTGCGCGGGTACATCGTCGAGTGCGGCCCGGTCGATAGGGTCCTCGGGGAGCCCATCCATCCCTACACGCGGCTGCTGCAGGCCTCGGTGCCGGCCCCGGCCCCCTCCGAGCGCCACGCCTGGGCCACGCACATCGACCTCGGCACCCTGGAGGTCAAGGAATACGCCCGCGTCGGCTGCAAGTTCGCGGGCCGCTGCCCGCACGTTATGGACATCTGCCGCCGTGCGGATCCGCCGGATATCGAGGCCCAAGGGCGCACCGTCAAGTGTTACCTCTATGCGGAGGCTTTTCAGCGCTGAGCGGCCCCCGCGCCGAAAGAACCAGGAGAACCCATGAACACGATCACGTTGGACGTCCGCCTGGCCAGCACCAAGATCGACCGCAACATCTACGGGCACTTTTCCGAGCATCTGGGCCGCTGCATCTACGAGGGGTCCTGGGTCGGGGAGGACTCGCCCATCCCCAACGTCCGCGGCATCCGCAAGGACGTCGTCGCGGCGTTGCGCCAGATCAAGGTGCCCGTGCTGCGTTGGCCGGGCGGCTGCTTTGCGGACGAGTACCACTGGATGGACGGCATCGGCCCGCGCAACAAGCGCCCGACCATGATCAACACGCACTGGGGCGGCGTCGTGGAAGACAACGCCTTTGGCACCCACGAGTTCATGGACCTGTGCGAGCAGCTGAACTGCGAGCCGTACATCTGCGGGAACGTCGGCAGCGGCACGGTCCAGGAGATGTCGCAGTGGGTCGAGTACGTGACCTTTGACGGCAAAAGCCCCATGACCGACCTGCGCAAAGAGCACGGCCGCGACAAGCCGTGGAAGCTGACCTACTTTGGCGTGGGCAACGAGAACTGGGGTTGCGGCGGACACATGCGCCCCGAGTACTATGCCGACGAGTACCGGCGCTACGCGCTGTACGCCCGGGACTATGGCGACAACCGCCTGTTCCGCATCGCCTGTGGCCCGCGCAACGACGACTATCACTGGACCGAGGTGCTCATGGAGCAGGCCGGGCACGAGGGCCTCTTTGGCGGCCCCTACATGGACGGCCTGGCGCTGCACTATTACACCCAGGTGAAGCGGCTGCCGGACGGGACGCGCGTCGGCTCGGCGACGCAGTTCGACGAGGCCCAGTGGATCGAGATCATCTTCAAGGGGCTCTATATGGATGAGCTCGTCCGCCGGCACGCCACCATCATGGACCGCTACGACCCGGGCAAGAAGGTGGCCCTCATCGTCGACGAGTGGGGCACCTGGTACGCGACCGAGCCCGGCACTAACCCGCGCTTCCTGTACCAGCAGAACACCATGCGCGACGCCATCGTGGCGGCCACCACGTTCGACATCTTTAACCGGCACTGCGACCGGGTGCGCATGGCCAACATCGCCCAGACCTGCAACGTGCTGCAGGCCATGGTACTGACGCAGGGCGACAAGATGCTCGTCACCCCCAGCTACCACGTGTTCGAGATGTACGCCGTACACCAGGACGCCACCATGGTCCCCCTCGAGGTGCAGAGCGAGGTCTATGAGCACGCCGGGTACAGCGTCCCGGCCGTCTCGGCCTCGGCCTCGGTCGACGCCGCCGGCAAGCTGCACGTGACCCTTTCCAACGCCAACCCTGGCAAAGACATCGCCGTGCGGGCCAACCTGGCCGGCATCACCGCGCGCCAGGTGCGCGGGCGGGTGTTGCAGGGTGAGGCCATGAGCGCACACAACACCTTCGAGCAGCCCAACACCGTGGCGCCCAGGCCGTTCGCGGCTGCCAAACTCGGGGGCGACCACCTGGAGGTCACGCTGCCCAGGATGTCCGTCGTCAGCCTGGAGATCGTCTAGATCGTCGTTCCCGCGGGCCACGTCCCGCGCCAAGACCTGAGGGGCTCGCCTCCGGCCAGGAGGCGAGCCCGAGCAGCTAGCCAGGGAATCGCCATGGCATCGAAACACGCGCGCCGGCACGTCACCATCCGGCAGGTAGCCGAGAGGGCGGGAGTGTCCGCCCAGACGGTCTCTCGGGTGCTGAACGACCGGCCGGACGTGGCGCGCGAGACGCGGGCCCGCGTCCGCCGCGCCATCGACGAGATGGGCTACGCGCCCAACGTCATCGCCCGCAACCTGAGCCGTGGCCACAGCCACAGCCTCGGGGTGGTCACGGCTGGGCTGGACCTGATGGGCCCCTCGCGGACGCTGAACGCCATCACCTCACAGGCCGAGGAGGAGGGCTATACGCTGCTCCTCAAGGAGCTACCGAGCTTTGACTCGGACCGCGTCCGCCCGCTCCTCGACGATCTGCTCGCCAACCGGGTGGACGGGATCATCTGGGCGGTGCCGGAAGTGGGCAGCAACCGCGCCTGGCTGGCCGACAATCACTTCCCGGCGGCCATCCCCACGCTGTTCCTGACCATGGAGCCGCGCCCCGGGCTGGCCAGTATCTCGGTCGACAACCGCGCCGGCGGCCGCCTGGCCACCGAGCACCTCCTGGAACAGGGCTACCGTCACGTCGGGCACATCAGCGGGCCCCTCGACTGGTGGGAGGCCCGCCAGAGAAAAGACGGCTGGAGGGCCGCCCTGGCCGCCGCCGGCATCCCGGAGGAGACGAGGCTCTCCGTGGAGGGCGACTGGTCGTCGGCCAGCGGTGCCGAGGCGTTCGTCCGGCTGCGGGCCCAGTACCCCGAGATGGACGCCATCTTTGTGGCCAACGACCAGATGGCCCTGGGCGCGCTGCTGGTCGCCTCTCGCCAGGGGCTCCGCGTGCCGGAGGACCTGGGCATGGTCGGCTTTGACAACCTGCCCGAATCCCCCTACTACCGGCCGCCCCTTTCCAGCGTGGACCACGACCTGCCCCGGCTGGGGCACCTCGCCGTCCGGGAACTGGTACGGGTGATCGAGGTGCGCCAGCGCGAGGAACCGCCGCCCGAGCCGGTATCTCTGCTGCTGCCGGCCAGGCTGCTCGTGCGGGCCAGCTCCGTTCGGCCTCACGCCCAAGCCCCCGCCTGACGGACGCCCCCCTAATGCGCAGGAGTGTCCGTCGGCGGGTGCCTTTTCCCCTTGTCAAAGCGCCACGACGGTGATAGAATGACTTCACTGCGAGCGACGGAGAGCCACACCCCAGGGGCCGCGGGCGTGAGGTCGTCCCACGCGCGGCAGCCGGCTAACCGCCAGGCCTAGGCGCATCATCGTACCGTGCCCGCTCTCGGCCTCACCGTGGATGCTCTGTCACCAGACGCGTCTCGCTGTACGCTCACCAACGCCGTGGTCCCGCGGTATGCCGGCCGTTCCATCCGCCGCGAATCGGCAGGCCCGATGCGCCGCGCGAAGGTGCCAAGGCCGACAGGGCACATCGCCCCCCAACGGAGCTGTCATTCATGGATGCACACCAACTCTGGCAGGCCACCCTCGGCCGTCTACAGCTATCGCTCGATAAGCCCGCCTACGATACGTGGGTGAGCCCCACCCACTCCATATCGTATGAGGACGGTGTGCTCGTGGTGGGCGTGCGCTCGGCCTACGCCAAAGACTGGCTCGATAACCGCCTCTACGCGGTGATCCAACGCACCGCCACCGAAGTCGCCGGGCGCACCATCTCCGTCCGCTTTATCGTGCGGCGCAACGGCCCCGGCGCGGCCCAAGAGGTCGAGGCCGTCGAAATGCTGGACCTGCCCCAGGCCCCGCCGCTGGCCCCGGCCCTGGGCGAGGGCGAATCCACGCGGCTCAACCCGCGCTACACCTTTAGCAACTTTATCGTCGGCCAGTCCAACCGGCTGGCCCACGCCGGATGCCTGGCCGTGGCCGAGCGACCCGGGTTGGACTACAACCCCCTCTTCATCTACGGCGGCGTGGGCCTGGGCAAGACCCACCTGCTGCACGCCGTCGGCAACGCCGTGGCCCAGTCCAACCTGCGCACCCTCTACGTCAGCGCCGAGACCTTTGCCAACGAGCTGATCAACGGCATCCGCACGCGCACCACGGAAGAGTTCCGCGCCAAGTACCGGACGATCGACGTCCTGCTCCTCGACGACGTCCAGTTCCTGATCGGCAAAGAGCGCACCCAGGAAGAGTTCTTTCACACCTTCAACGACCT
>JAAZBY010000368.1 GCA_012513595.1 Chloroflexota bacterium | reverse complement strand
GTGATATCGGCGATCCGCTGGCCCAGGTTGCGGTGGATCTGGCCGCGGTCCTTGACGGTGCCCATCAGATTCTTGCCTCCCAGGGTGAGGCGCGCCAGGCTGTGGTGCTTGGCGATCGGCACGTTGATGACCAGGTCCGCGTCAAGGATCGGCTGATAGACGGGCCAGGTTTTCAGGTCCACCCCCTCGGGGATGGCGGTATCAACAAAGCCCATCATGGCCATGACCTCCATCTCGCCGCCGGCGTTCCGCACGGCTTCTTCGATTCCGGAGCGGGCGTAGGAGGCCTGCGGCGTTCCCCCGAAGGGGTAGTCCATCACCCGCACGCGTTTGGCACCGGCGCCGAGGCACAGGCGCACCAGCGTCGCCACGACGTCCGGGTTGGTGGTAGAGGCATACTCGAAGGTGCGGCTAGAGTTGCAGATGTTGGGCTTGATGATGACGTCGTACCCGCTGCGCACAAAGCGCTCGATGCCGCCAACGGCGGCGATGGCCCGCTCGGTAAGCGCAACCGGATCGGGGCCGCGTACCACAGCCAGATAGGCCGAGCCGGCGATGGGGCCGGCCGACGTCACCGTGGGCGCGGGCGGGGGCACCGGCGCCGGGCTGGCGGGCAGAAGGGTGGGAGGCGTGGTGGGCAGGGTCTCGGGCGGTTGGGAGGGTTGGGGGCTGGGGGAGGGTGGCCATGCTGCGAGCGTGGCGGTGGGTGCCCTGGGCGTGGCCGGCGAGCAGCGCACGGCCGCCGCCCCGGCGCCCAACGCGGCGGCCAGGCGCAGAAACACGCGGCGTGAAACGGTCCTCATGGCTCTTCTCCTGTACGGATAAACCGGACCATCACACTCCTGCATTCTGCGAGATCGGAGAGCGCTGTCAAATCAGGCCTTGCCAGCGCCCCCTCAAGTTGACACCCCCGGGCCCCTGTGCTAGTATGGGCTCATCCATAGGGGAGTATGCGGACCATGGCAGCCCAGAGCACCGCAAGCCAACCGAATGCCATCCGCCGGAAGCACTCCGGCGTTCCCTGTGGTACGCTGGCCGCTGGCGGCCAGGCCCATCACCATCATACCACCTAGGTGAGTCATCCTGCACCGTAACGGCAGCAGGCCACGGCTCACCGACGAGACTAGTTCCACGGAACTGGTCTTTTTGTTTGCCCGGGCGAGGTCGGCCGAACCACGGCAGAAAGGCACGCGATGCTAGTAAGGGAAGGGACTCCCTGCTTTCAGTTGCCCCATGGGTTGGCCGATCTGTTCTTTGAGCACGCCGAGGCCAAGGTGCACGTCGAGCGGCTGCTGGAAGGCACCTTCTCGCGCTGGGGCTATAGCCGCATCGTCCTGCCTACCTTTGAGTACGCGGACACCCTGGCCACCGAGGCCAGCCCGCGCCTGGTGGACGAGATGTACCGCTTCTTCGACCGGGACGGGCACTCCATGGCCCTGCGGCCAGACATGACCGTCTCCACCGCGCGCGTGGTGGGCACCAAGCTATATGACCAGGTCATGCCGCTGCGCTTCTACTATGTGGGCAACGTCTTTCGCCACGTGGAGACCCAGGCCGGGCACCGCCGCGAGTTCACCCAGGCCGGCGTGGAACTGGTCGGGGCAGCCACGCCCGAGGCGGACGCCGAGGTGGTGGCCCTCAGCATCGCGGCACTGCGCGCCCTGGACCTGCGCGACTTTCAGATCAACCTCGGGCAGGTTGCCTACCTGAAGAGCATCCTGCCCAACGCCGAACAGGCCAACGGCGTCCTGCGCGGCCTGGAGCAGGCCATCGAACGCAAGAACCCCGTGGCGCTGGAGCGCTGCCTGGCCGAGATGAACGTCTCGGAGGCGGTTCGGCGGGCCATCCGGGCCATCCCCACGCTGGCTGGTGACGAGGCCGTCCTCGACGAGGCCGAACGCCTGGCCCCCAATGCCGCCGCGGGCGAGGCGATCGAGCGCCTGCGCGCGGTGTACGCGACGCTGCGGCTGAGCGACGCCGCGGCGCACGTCATCCTCGATCTTGGCGAGGTGCGCGCCATGGGTTACTACACCGGCGTCTCCTTCCATGGCTATGCCGAGGGCCTCGGCTTCCCGATCTGCTCCGGCGGCCGCTACGACCATCTGGTGGGCCACTTTGGCGCCAGCCTGCCGGCCATCGGCTTTGCCCTGGGGATCGAGCGGGTGCTCCTGCTGAACGAGCCGCGCGTGAATATCGCCCCGCACGCCGTGATGCCCGCCTGCGCGCACCCCGCCTGCCGCGCGCTGACCGCCGAGGCCCGGGCCCTGGGGCTGCGGGTGGAGGTGGACGTCCTCGGCCGCCAGGGGGAGGCCCTGGCCGCCTACGCCCGCGCCCGGGGCGCCGGGCGGGTGCTCGCCTGCGGCGAGGGAGAGGCGGGGTACCGGCTCATCGAGGGGCAGCACACGCGCGAGGTAACGCTCGGCCAGCTCAGAGAGGAGATGCCATCGTGGCTCCGCTAGTGGTTGCCCTGCCCAAGGGCCGCATGCAAGATGACGCCCTGGGGCTCTTTCGCGCCATCGGCTACTCCGTCGACGAGCGGCGCATCGGCCGCCGGCTGATCTTTGAGGACGAATCGGGTGCGCTGCGCTTCATCCTGGCCAAGCCCACCGACGTGCCGATCTACGTTGAGTATGGCGCGGCCGACCTCGGCGTGGTGGGGGAAGACACCCTCCGCGAGAGCAGCCGCAGCGTCTATGAGCCGTTGGCCCTCGGGTTTGCCAGGTGCCACCTGGCGCTGGCTGGGCCGCCCAGCGCGCGCGAGCGCAACATGCGGTTGGAATCCAGCGTGCGCGTGGCCAGCAAGTACCCGAACCTGGCCCGCCAGTACTTTGAGGGGTTGGGCATCTCCGCCGAGGTCATTCCCCTCAGTGGCTCGGTGGAGCTGGGGCCCGCCGTGGGCCTCGCCGACCTGTTGGTGGACCTCGTCGAGAGCGGGCGCACCCTGCGTGAGAACGGCCTGGTCGAGCTGGAAACCATCATGGAGTCGCAGGCGGTCCTCATCGTGAACCACGCCAGCCACAAGATGCGCTTCGCCGTTATCCAGGACCTGGTAAGCCGCCTCGCCGAGGAGCTGGACCGCCGCGCCGCCGCCGCTGCAGAAGGGGTAGAGTGACCATGCCTGACCGACCGATCGTGCGCATCGTGACCGGGGCCGCCGCCGCCCGCGAGACGCTGCTCGCCCGGCTGCCCCTCGAGGAGGCCGCCGCCTCGCCCGACCTGCAGGCCTCCATCCTACGCCTCTTTGGCGAGCCACTGACCCCTGATGAAGTCGTGGCCCGCATCATCTACGACGTGCGCGCCACCGGAGACGAGGCCCTGCGCCACTATGCCCAGCTGATCGACGGCTACGCGCCGGAGCCGTTCCGCGTCTCGGCGGAGCGCATCGCCCTAGCCTGGGAGCGCACCCCGGCGGACCTCCGCGCCGCCCTGGAGGCCAGTGCCGCGCGCATCGAGGCCTTTCACCGCCGCCAGCCCCGCAACACCTGGCTCGACTGGGACCCCACCGGCTCCGGCCTTGGCCAGCTGGTACGCCCGCTGGAGCGCGTGGGCATCTATGCGCCCAACGGCCGGGCCCCTTACCCCTCGTCGCTCCTGATGGCCGCCATCCCCGCGCGCGTGGCCGGCGTGCCCCAGGTCGTGGTGGCCACCCCGCCCCGCGGCGGGGAACTGAACGACACCATCCTGGCCGCCGCCTACGTCGCCGGGGTAACCGAGGTCTACGCCCTCGGCGGGGCCCAGGCCATTGCCGCGCTCGCCTATGGCAGCGCGTCGGTGCCCCGGGTCGACAAGATCCTGGGCCCCGGCAACATCTTTGTGGTGCTGGCCAAGAGGCGCGTCTACGGGCGGGTCGACATCGACCAACTTCCCGGCCCCACCGAGACGCTCCTGGTGGCCGACGAGACGGCCAACCCGGCCTACGCCGCCGCCGACATGCTCGCCCAGGCCGAGCACGACCCGATGGCCACCGCTCTCCTGATCACCACCTCTCCTGCCCTGGCCGAGCAGGTGGAGCAGGAGCTGCGCCGGCAGATGGCCACCTTGGAGCGCAGCGAGATCGTCGCCGGCGCCCTGGCCCGCCAGGGGGGCATCGCCGTGGTAGACACCCTCGCAGAGGCGCTGGCGCTGGCCAACGAGTTCGCCCCTGAGCACCTCTGCCTGCTCACCCGCGCCCCGTGGGAACTGCTGGGCCAGGTGCGGAACGCCGGCGGGGTCTTTCTCGGTGAGCTCTCCTCCGAGGCGCTGGGTGACTATGTCGTAGGGCCCAGCCACATCATGCCCACCGGGCAGACGGCGCGCTTTTCCTCGCCCGTCAACGTCTGGGATTTTGTCAAGATCACCAGCGTGTTCGGCGTCACCGCCGCTCTGGCCCAGGAGATCAGCCCGGCAGGGATCCGCCTGGCCGAGGAAGAAGGCCTCACCGCCCACGCGCGCGCCATGCGCCTGCGCCTGAACCATGTCGAAGGAGAAGAACGATGACCGCACCGCTGGACGTTGCAGCCCTGCTGGGCGCCCGCGTGCGCGGCCTGGCCGAGTACGCCCCCGAACCGCTGGAGGTCGTCTCGCGGAGGCTGGGCCTGCCGGTGGAGCGCCTGGCCAAGCTGGACGCCAACGAGAACCCCTACGGCCCCACCCCCCGCGCGCTGGAGGCCCTGCGCGCCTACGGGGCGTATCATCAGTATCCTGACGCCGTCAGCCGGGACCTGCGCGCCGCTCTGGGGAGCTATCTCGGCGTCGACCCCGCGCAGATCGTGGTGGGGAACGGCTCCGATGAGCTGATTGACCTGCTGCTCAAGCTGTTCCGGCCGCACGCCGAGGGCGGCGGCATCGCCCAGGTGATCGACTGCCCGCCCACCTTTGGCATGTACCAGTTTTACGCCGTGACCAACGACCTGGAGGTGGTGACCATCCCGCGGCGGGCCGACTTTGCGCTGGACGTGGCGGCCATCGAGGCGCTCTGTGCGGCGGATCCCCGGCCGCGCGTCCTCTTCCTGGCCTCACCGAACAACCCCGACGGCCTGCTGCTGCCCGACGCGGACCTGGCGCGGATCCTGGCGCTGCCGCTAGTCCTGGTGCTGGATGAGGCCTACGTCGACTTTTCGCGCTCCTCGCGCGTGGGCCTGGTGGCCCAACACGAGAACCTCATCGTGCTGCGCACCTTCAGCAAGTGGGCTGGGCTGGCCGGGCTGCGGGTGGGCTATGGCGTGTTCCCCGCGGCGCTGATGCCGGCGCTGTGGCGGCTCAAGTCGCCCTACAACGTCAACTGCGCCGCCCAGGTCGCCGCGCTGGCCACCCTGAAGGACATGGACGAGGCACAGCGCCGCGTGCGCCTGCTGGTGGCCGAGCGCGACCGGCTCCTGGCCGGGATCGCCCGCCTGCCGCGCCTGCGGGCGCTTCCCAGCGACGCCAACTTTCTTCTGCTGGACGCCGCGGAGATCGGCGTGCCCACCCT
>JAAZBY010000367.1 GCA_012513595.1 Chloroflexota bacterium | reverse complement strand
GGCGGTGAAGTCGCCCGAGACGGTCCAGCCGCCGGCCTGCTTCTCGCCGGGAGCGGGACAGAGGATGACCTGATGGGTCACGTTGTTTTCATCCGCGTAGCGGATGGCAATCCCCTGCCGCGCGACGGGCTGGCCGTCCAGTGTCAACGGCAGGCGCGCGATGCCGCTCAGGCGCGGGGTCGGGCCGCGGAAGGGTTCCAGAATCGTCAGGACGCCGGCCTGCTTGGCCCGGAAGCGGCGGATGAACTTCGGCGCCAGCCATTCGGCATAGGTCGCGGAAGCGAGGAGCTGGAGCGACTCGGGCAGCAGCGTGTAGCCGGCGGCCGTCAAATCGCCGGTCATCCGCTCCCATTGGCGGTGCTGCTTGACGAGCGGCGCACGCACCCGCAGCATGACGCCGGGATCGTCCAGGGCAATCTGCGTCTGGCGGACGGCGGCATTGGTGGCCACGCCCAGGTTGTCCCAGAGGATGGACAATTGTTTCGGCGCGTCGGCCTGCACGGGATCGATCAGGCTGGCATAGCCGACGCGCCTGCCCTCGACGTTGGTTTCGTCCGACAAGGGGCGGCCCAGCGGTTTGAAGGGGAGGTCGCAGTGGGCCGTGCCGGCGTTGAGGTAGACCATGTCGTAGTCGTGCTCGCGGTCGCCGTCGAACTGGTCGAGCAAAAAAACCAGGCCGTCGTAGAGCAGGATCGTGCGGGTGAGCGTGGTGCCGGGATAGAGGTCGGTGGATGTGACGACCGCCCCCTGAACCGGTCCCTGGCCGATGAAGCCGCGGATCGAGACGGGCAGCTTGCTCTGGTCCCGCTGATCCACCAGCAGCGTGTTGGCATGCACGGCGTGGTGCCGGCCGCGGCTGCCGTGCTTGATCGTCTGCTTCTGGCCCAGCGCCCACCATTCGAGATGGAGGTTGTCGTTGTGGCCGTGCCCCATGGGCTTGCCCACGGGCATGGCGGCCCACAGCCGCCGGTCGCCTTCGCCCTGGTCGAAGATCAGCAGCCCGTAGTCGGGGAACACAAGACTTTCCCGGGGCCGCTCAACCCGGCCGCGGGGAATGTTTTCGACCCCGCTGAAGAGCGCCTCGCGCGACCGGCCGAGATCCTCCCATTTCACCCGGTGGCGGCTGTCGGCCCACTGCCGGTAGAGGTGATTCCGCACGGGGGCGATCATGCGGGGATCGCCCGTCCAGGCATGGCAGAGCTCGAACCAATCCAGCCGGCGCAGCGTCGCGACCGCGCACGAGTCGCCAAGATCGGGACTGAGCCCGTCGGGATCGAGCCATTGCTGGATGGAGAGGCCGAAGCGCCGCAGCCCGGGATACCGCGACACGAGGTCGATGCCGACCGTCTGAAGCGTGTTGAACAGCGGCATCCACGCCAGCATGACGGGTTCCATGTATTGCGCCGCCATGTCGGGCAGGCCGTCGGCATAGAGCGTGTCGCGGAAGAAGGCATGCACGCCGCTGTAGGGATCGTTCAGCACGTAGGCCAGCAGGGGCGCGTTGTCGGAGAGGATCGCGATGCCCAGCGCGG
>JAAZBY010000038.1 GCA_012513595.1 Chloroflexota bacterium | reverse complement strand
GCTCGGCAAAGTGGGCGAACCCTCCCGAGGCGATGACGCACATGTCCTCCGGCAGGTGCCTCTCGTACCACTCCAGCTGGGCATAGACCTCGTCACGGGCGGGATCGGGCCAGGGGAAGGCCTCGAACTCGGCCCAGGTGGTGACGGGCCCGACGTGCTCATCCATAAAGTTGCGCCCGCCCGCACGCTGCAGGCCGGCCGTGTCGTCAGCCGTGGCGCGGTGGAGGGGCAGGGCCATCTCCTCCAGCCGGCCGCGCACATAGTCGTAACCCAGGAAGCGCTGTAGGGCGATCTGTCGGCGCAGGTCAAAGTCGGAGGTGGTCGGGTCCAGCCCGCCAAGCACGTCGTATCTCTGGCAGATGGCCTCCTGGACCTCGGCATCGAGGAACAGCTCGATATGGTGCACGCGCGCGGGGGTGCCCTCGCGCCGGATGCAACGCAGCAGGCCCTCCCAGTCGGGCTGGACGGGCACGGAGAACGGGGTTAAAGTCATGGTGTATGATCCTTGCGCGAGCAGCGCGGCAACAGAAAAAGCGAAGCGCTGCGCCGGGGCTGGCGCGCGCGGCTGCCCGGCCTGAGGGTCAGCCTGGGCATTATCGCCGTGGTGCGGCGGCCTGTCAACGTTCTGGAGGGTGTGGCGCGTCAGGTCCCGGCAGATGGACGCGTCTGACCGATTGGTTTGCCGACTGCGAGCGACTTGTGCTATAATCACCGCGATCGAGGATAGGCAACGCCATGCAACGGGAGGGCAATCCGTGGGTAGCGTCATCAAGAAGCGCCGCAAGAAGATCGCGCGACACAAGTACCGCAAGATGCGTCGTCGGATGAGGTTCCAGAAGAGGCGGTAGTCCGGACGGACCACCATCCCGTTAGAGACGTCCCTGAGATGCAAAGGAGAGCCTGGGTTCGCCCCAGGCTCTCTTGGATGTGGCCCTCAGCCGAGGGTAGCCCCTTTCTCGCGCAGGGCCCGGTACATGGCCAACAGGTTCTGCACCGGCACCTTGGCCTGGATGTTGTGCACCGTGTTGAACACGAACCCCCCACCCCGCCCAAAGACGCGAACGTTCTCGCGCACGTGGGCGTCCACCTCCTCGGGGGTACCAAAGGGGAGCACGTACTGCGTATCCACCCCGCCTCCCCAGAACACCAGCCTGTCTCCCCAGCGCTCTTTCAGCGTCTGCGGCGCCATCCCCGTGGCCGAGATCTGCACGGGGTTGACGATGTCGACGCCCGCCTCGACCATGTCGTCGAACAGGGCCACCATCGAGCCGCAGGAATGGAAAAAGGTCTTCCACCCGGTGTGCGCGTGTACCCAGTCATTGATGGCCTTGTGGCGCGGCTTGTACAGCTCGCGGTAGAGGTCCGGCGAGATGAAGGGGCCCGTCTGGCGCCCGAAATCGGTACCGCTGACAAAGATGGCCGCCAGCCGGTCGCCGACGGCCTGCTTGTACAGGGCCAGGTTCTGCAGCGCGATCTCTAGCTGCAAGTCATAGATCCCGCGGATATAGTCGGGGTACAGTAGGGCAGCCATGTACCAGTCGGCCACGGTGCGAATCCCCTTTGGCTCCCGGACGCCGGGGGCCGGCACCCAGGCGATATCGCCAAAGCCACCCTGCCCAAAGTTCCCGATGATGGCCCGCGAGGTGTTCTCGTAGAGGCGCCGGCAGCGCTCCTCGAGCAGGCGCAGTTCCTCGTCGGTAAAGACGTGGTACATGTCGCGCACCCATTCCTCGGGGTCGAGGCGCTCCGGGTCGAACGGTTGCTGGCGCTCGATGGAGTCGTGGTAGTAGCCCTCGGCCGGCATCCGGCCGGAGGGGGCCAGCGAGCGATCTCCGTCGGGGAACTGGTGCAGCGACCCGTCCGGGTTCAGCTCGGTGTTGAAGCCTCCGGGCACCAGCACCGGGGTGTCATCGAACAGGGCGAAGGGCTTCCAGCCGTTGGCCGGGTAGCCGAAGAAGGTGCTGTCGTCACTCAGCCCGACGACGTCGACGCCCAGGGCGTCCAGCACATCATCGTCCACCGTGCCGAGCATCTGAAAGGGCTCGTGAACGCGGACAGGCCGCTGGGGCAGCCCCAGCGCTCCGCGCAGCCGGTGTAGCGTCGATGCGGCGATGCCCGTGACGGCCGTGGCACCGAGGTCCAGCGGCACGCGATCCGGCGGTTCGTGGTTCAGCGCGCGGGCTACGCGCTCGCGAGACGTCATCATGGGTTCACCTCCGCAGTGCACTTACCTGAAGATGCTTGTATTATAGATGGGCACATTGCAGAGCACAACGACGGCGCGCTTGCCGAGGGCACGCGCCGCGGCGATCGCCGGCCTGCAGTTACCGTGTCACATTCCGGCAGCGGGCGGTGTTCTATAGGTAGAGCGCTCATGCCTGAACGGTCGGCAAGAGAGGAATCGCAGGAGAGAGTCGTGGTGGGCACCGCGGCAGCGGGACGCCTGGCCCCCAGGGGAGGCCCCCGCGAAGGAGCCAACACGGTCGAGGGACCGGCGTTTGAGGCGCTGTTCGCCGCACACTATGGCACGGTGCACGGCATCTTGTACCGCCTGGTGGGCGACCAAGCCGATGACCTGGCCCAGGAGGCGTTCTGGCGCCTCTACCAGGCCTGGCCCGAGGCTGCCGGGCCCAACGCCCGCGCCTGGCTGTGCCGCGTGGCGCTGAACCTCGGCTACAACGCACTGCGCTCCGCCCGGCGGCGCGATAGGTACGAAGCTCTCTTTCAGCGCTGGAGAGAGCAAGACGCCGACCGCGCTGACCCGGCGGCGGAGGCGGAGCGAACCGACGAGGCGGCCCTCGTGCGTGCTGCGCTGGCCCGCCTGCGGCCGCGCGAGGCCCAGCTCCTCGCCATGCGGGCTCAGGGCCTGACCTACCGGGAGATCGCCGCCGTCCTGGGGGTGGCGCCCGGCTCCGTTGGGACGCTTCTCTGCCGCGCCGAGGAGGCTTTCCGCCGCGCGTACGCGCCCGCAGCGGGGCGTACGCCAGGGAGGTCCGCATGATGAAATGCCCGCGCGCTGGAACCCTGTATGCCTATCTGGACGACGAACTGCCTGATACGCTGGCCGGCCGCGCCCGCGCGCACATCGCCTCGTGCAGCCGTTGCCAGCAGCGCCTCGCGGCCCTCCGAGATAGCCGGCGCTGGACGGCCAAGCGCCTTGCGGCCGGCCCCGTCCCGCCGGCCGACCTGGCCGCGGCGCGAGCCCGCTTGGGCGAGCGCCTAGGTGGCGCAGACACATCTTCCCGTAGCAGGAGGTGGATCATGGAACAGAGAGACATGCGCCGCTGGGGCCCCGCCCTGGCCGGCGTCACGCTTGTGACTCTTTTGGTACTGACCTTCAGCAGCGCCCCGGTCCGAGCTTTGGCCCATCAGCTCCTGGCCGTGTTCCGCGTCGAGCGGGTGGCCGGCCTGCCGTTCGACCCTGGGTCCGTCAGCCCCGAGAACGCCCGCACCCTCGAGGAGATGCTACACGCCGCGCAGCCGGAGGCCGTGGTGGACGAGGCCCCCGTGCCCTGCGCGTCCATCGACGAGGCATCGTCTCTGGCCGGGTTCGCGGTGCGCCTGCCCCGCGCCCTGCCCGGGACTGAGGAGGTCGCCATCGAGGTCAAGGGCCGCACCGAGTACCGCGTGCCGCTCCAGCGCGATATGCTGGCCTTCCTGCTCCAGGCGGCCGGCATGGACAGCACGTCGCTCCCGGCCGACTTTGACTCCGGTGAGGTTACTGTCACCTTCGAGGCCGGGGCGCACCTGAGGCAGGGCGATCTGGAGATCGCCGAGATCCTGCATCCCGCGGCCAACTACCCGGAGGGGCTCGATGCGCGCACCCTCGCAGAGGCGGGCCTGCGCTTCCTGGGGCTTCCTCCGCAAGATGCCCGGCGGATCAGCTCGTCGATCGACTGGACGACCACGCTGGTGCTGCCCGTGCCGACCACGGCCGCGACGCTCCGCGAGGTACAAGTGGCCGGCGTGAGCGGCCTCTTCCTCGAGCCGACCGAGGCGACGGCGGACCCGGCGCAGTATGCCGACGATCCCGACTGGTCCGAGGAGTCGCTGCCTCGGCCCACCATCGTCTGGCAGAAGGACGGCATCCTCTATGCGCTGGCAGCCGACCTAAGCATGGACGAGCTCGTGCGCATCGCCGAGTCGATGTTCTAGAACCAAGGAGCCTACCGGCCAGTCCCGTGGCTGGCCGGTAGGCCGCGTTCGCGGAGGTGTGCGCGCATGGCAGAGCCGCAATGGGCGATCGAGGCACGGGGGCTGCGCAAGGAGTTCGGCGCCAAAGTCGCCGTGGCCGGCGCTGACCTTACCGTCCCACCGGGGGAGGTGTTCGGCTTCCTGGGGCCCAACGGCGCTGGCAAGAGCACCTTCATCAAGATGCTCCTGGGGCTGGTCCATCCCAGCGCCGGGGAGGCCTTTGTCCTGGGGTGCTCCATCCGCGAGCCTGAGGCCCGTCGCCGGGTTGGCTTTCTCCCCGAGCACTTTTCCTTCCCCGACTGGATGCGCCCGGCCGAGCTGCTCGACCTTCACGGGCGGCTGGCGGGTTTGCCCCGCCCGCGCCGTCGAGAGCGCGCCGACGAGTTGCTCGCCCTGGTCGGCCTTGACGAGGCGCGCGACCGGCCCCTGGGGGCCTTCTCCAAGGGGATGCTGCAGCGTGTCGGCCTGGCCCAGGCGCTCCTCAGCGAGCCGGCCCTGGTCATCCTGGATGAGCCGACCTCCGGGCTCGACCCCCTCGGCCGTCGCCTGGTGCGCGATGTGATCCGCCGGTTGGGGCAGAGCGGCGTCACGGTCTTTCTGAACTCGCACCTTCTCTCCGAAGTGGAGCTGACCTGCGACCGTGTGGCCATCATCGTCTCCGGGACGATCCTTCGCTCGCTGCGCCTGGCCGACCAGGCAGGCGGCGCCGTGTTGGCGGCGCTCCGCGTGGACCGCGTCGATGCTGCCCTCGTGGAGGGACTGCGTCGCTGGGCGGACCCCATCGAGGAGGACGGTGACGGCCACACCCTCACGCTGCACCTGGCCGACGAGGCCGCCCTGCCGGAGATTGCCCGTTGGGTGGTCTCTCGAGGGGTGGGCCTCTATGCCCTGGCTCCGCGGCGGCTCTCGCTCGAGGATCTCTACGTCGACTATGTGCACGAGGGGGACGCATGAGCCACGTGATGGTGATCGCCGAGCACACCGCTCGCGAGGCGTACCGCCGCCGCTTGGTCTGGCTCGGCCTGGGGCTGGGGGCAGCCTTTTTGGCCGTGTACGGCATCGGTCTGCACTATATCAGCATCGACATCTCCCGGTACGCCAGCGGCTCGGCCCTGTACGCTGACGGCGGCTTTGGCATGGTCACCATGTCGGCCTACTATGTGGTCAGCTTTCTGGGGAGCGTGCTGGCCGTGCTGGTGGGGGCTGGGGGCCTCTCGGCAGAGATCGCCTCCCACGCCATGCAGTCGCTGGCGGCGCGCCCGGTGCGCAGGTTCGCGATCGTGCTGGGGAGGTGGTTGGGGCTGGCCGCGCTGCTGACGTCGTTTGTCGTGGTGCTGGCGGCAGGCGTGGCCGGCGTCACCTGGCTGGTGACGGGCTACACCCCCCTGCGGCTGCCCGCCGGCGTCGCGCTCCTCGTGCTGCAGTCTCTGATCATGCTGTCGATCGCCATGGCCGCGAGCGCGCGCCTGTCGACCATGGCCTGCGGGGTGCTCGGCTTTATGCTCTACGGCCTGGCCTTCGTGGGCGGCTGGATCGAGCAGTTCGCCTGGGTGGCCCAGAACCAGGCGGCCATGGACGTGGGCGTGATCAGCAGCCTGCTGGTGCCCAGCGAGGCGATGTGGAAACTGGCCGCCCATCTGATGCAGCCGCCCGTGCTGGTCGCCATTGGGCCGTTCTCGGTGGGCAACACGCCCAGCACGGCAATGCTCATCTACGCCATCCTCTACGTGCTCGCCTGTGTGGCGCTGGCCGTCCGGCTCTTTGCCACGCGCGACCTCTAGGCGCACAGGGCGGCACACGCCAAGCGGCCAGCCCGACAGGGCTGGCCGCGCGCCGTCTCTCGAACGGCGGACCTTACGAATCCACCGTCTGCAGGTACTCGCTGGAGCCCCACAGGCTCTTGCCGCCTACCAGGACCTCGGTCCAGGTGATGCCGTCGGCCTGCTGGGTGGCGCCGGTAGTGTTCAGGACGGAGAACCGCGGCGCGATGCGGTCCACCGTATAGCTCAGGCCGGGGCCCACGCGTAACCTGAGGCCCCCGTAGGCCGTCACCTTGACCTTGGCGGTGGCCACTGGGGTATCGTCATCCTTGGGAGGCACGGTGCCCTCATAGCTGCTCAGGTACTGCGTCGCGCAGAACCCTTCGTGGACGACGCCCCCCCGCGAGACCAGCACGTACGCCCAGGAGATGCCATCGCCCCACACCGGGCCCGCCGCGGGGTACACCGTCTCACCCCGGCGGATCACCAGGACTACGGCCGAGTTCAGGTAGGGCCCCTCGCGCAGGCGCAACCCGACGGAGGCGGTGGCGGTCGTGGCAGCCCCGGGTGCCGGCGCTGCGGCAGCACTGACAGTGCCCGGCAGCGGCAGCGGCGGGGCCGCCTGTGCCCCGAAAGGCGCCACGGCCAGCAGCGCCGCCAGGCCTAGGGTGACGAGCCGCGCCGTCGTGCGGCCGCTTCGGCGGTGTGTGCGCATCGTGCTACTCCCTCCTGGGCTCCGGCCCCTGCTGACGTCTCGAGCAAGCGAGCGGTCGCGTCTCATGATGGACGCGCCAGCGCGAGCGGTGGTTCCGAATGACGGCAGCGGAAGCCTTGCTCTCGGACCGCGCCCATGGTAGCATCGTCGCGCGGCACCGTCAAGGGTGCGCATGCCCCTCGGGGAAGCCATCGCGCGAGGCGGCGGGTGCTTGCCGCTGCAAAGCATTGCCTCCGAGTGCTCAATCAGGTAGAATCCACTCAGAAACGATGGGCGCGTGGCGCTGGACCGGCGCCTTGCGGGCCTGGCGCCAGCACTCTCAGGGCGGCCGGCCGGACGCGGCCGCGAAGGGTGTGCGCGAGCACACGAAAGGAGGGGGTGCACTCGCAGCGTAACAAGCGCCCGGCGGGCGCGAACGCCCCCGCGGCAACCGCCGTGGGCGTCAAGCGCGATCTGGGCCGTGGCCCATGTCCGCACCCTGCACGTGACTCTATGCCGAGGGCGACGAGTGCCCATATTGAACGGCGGATTCTCTCGAGGGAGGGTTACCATGCCAAAACGTCGTATCCGTGCACGCCACCTCCTGCTAACGGTGGCGGTCGTGGCTTTGAGCCTCTGGCTGCTGGTGCCCGGGGGTGCCCTAGTGGGCGCCCAGGCCCTGACCCCGATGTACCTGCCCCTGCTGTGGAACGAGCCGATCCCCACGCCGAACCTCGGCTGGCGCCTGGAGTACTATAACGACGTCACGCCGACCGGCTCGCCCGTGTACACCACCTATGAGCAGACCAAGTTCATCGAGAAGGAATGGGGAGAAGGCGGCCCTGGCAACGGCGTCAACGCGGACTACTTCTCAGCGCGCTTCACGCGCGACATCTGGTTTGAGCCCGGCACCTACCAGTTCGTGCTGACCGCTGACGACGGCGGACGCCTGTACATCGACGGCTCGAACGTGTTGGACATGTGGTCGGGCAGCCCGCGCGGGACGCACAGCAGCGTCCACGAGCATACCTTCTCCACGGCCGGGTACCACGAGATCAAGATCGAGTACGTGGAGTGGTTCGGAGGGGCACGCGTGCGGGCCTTCTGGACGAACAAGGCCGAGTTCCCCGGCTGGCGCGCCGAGTACTGGAACAACGAGTGGATGAGCGGCGACCCCGTGGTGGTCCGCAATGAAGAGTCGCTGCAGCTCAACTGGGGCTCGGGCTCGCCGTCTGGCGTCCCGTACGACTACTTTTCCGCGCGCTTTACCCGTGCCGTGTACCTGCCCGATTACGGTAGCTACGTGTTCTTCCTGACAGCCGATGACGGTGGCCAGGTGTGGCTCGACAAGTGGGCCCCCGGCCAGGCCAGCATCGACAAGTACTCCGGCGCGTCGGGGCAGACGACCTCGACCCACGAGATCCTCCCGCCGGGATGGTACGTCATCACGGTGACCTTCCACGAGGTCGTCGGCGAGGCCCGGCTGGACTTCCGCTACGCCTTTGGCGGCACCTACAACGAGTTCGGCTACCGCGGCAAGTACTACAACAACGCGAACCTGAGCGAACCGCCCATCTGGGAGCAGGACGACGCGATGGCGTCGCCCCCGACCAAGGACACCTCCGGCCGGATCACCAGCGAAAAGCTGGCCTTCTCCTGGGGCAGCGGGGCTCCCTCGCTCCACTCCGAGACCGGCGCCACACCGCCCACCATGCCGAGCGACAACTTTTCCGTCTCCTGGACGCACGCCTTCCGGGGTCAGCCGGGCACCTACCTGTTCACGACCAAGGCGGACGACGGCTTCCGCCTGTTTGTGGACGGGCAGCTGATCCGCGAGGACTCCTGGTGGGCTTCACCGGGCCAGCAGTTCACCAACTCGGTCGTCCTCGGGGGTGAGTGGCATACCATCCGCCTCGACTATCGCGAGGTCGAGAAGGACGCCTACATCGAGTTTCGCTGGGCACGCCAGTAAGCCTGGCGCCACGCACAAAGACGGAGGTCCAGGCACTCGCCTGGACCTCCGCGCTCTATCCATCCCCATGTTGCCACGCCGGGTGCGCCCGGGCTGGCCGGCCGGATCAGTCGCTATCCAGCACCTGGCGGACCTTTTGGGCCAGCTTGAGCAGCGTGAACGGCTTGCCGATAAAGGGCGCCCGGGCCTCCTCGACCTCCTGGCTCAGGACGCTGCCATCGCTGTACCCGGACATATACAGCACCTTGACCCGCGGGTGCGCGCGGCGCACGTCTCGCACAAAGTCGACCGCCCGCGTCTCCGGCAGCATGACGTCAGAGAGGATCAGGTCGATCGGGCGATCACTGCCGCGAGCCAGCTGGAGGCCGGCCGTGCCGCTGGCGGCCGCCAGCACGGTGTAGCCCAGGCGGTCGAGCATGCGCACGGCCAGCTCGCGCACATCCTGCTCGTCCTCGAGCACCAGGATCACCTCACGCCCGCCGGGGGCGGCCTCGGAGGGCTCGGGGGCGGCCTCTGGGCGGGGCGTATCGGCCACCGCCGGCAGGAAGACATGGAAGGCGGTCCCTGCCCCCTCGGCCGTGTCGACGGTAATATGGCCGCCCGCCTGCGTCACGATGCCATAGACGGTGGCCAGGCCCAGGCCGGTCCCCTCACCCACCTCCTTGGTGGTGTAGAACGGCTCGAACAGGTGGTCTCGGACTTCTTGCGCCATCCCACAGCCCGTGTCGACGACGCTCAGTCGCACGTACCGCGCCGCGAGGGCCCCGTTCCGTTCGGCACTGTGCAGCTCCTCGGCCTCCACCGGGCGAGTGGAGAGGGTCAGCACGCCCCCTTCGGGCATGGCATCCCGCGAGTTCACCGCCAGGTTCAGGACCACTTGCTCGATCTGGCCGGGATCGATGCGCACGCACGGCACCCCCTCAGCGAGGTCCAGCGTGAGCCGGATGTTGTCGCCAATGACGTTGCGCAGCATGTCCGCCGTCTGCGGCAACAGGTCGTTCAGGTCGACCACGTCCGGGTTGAGGACGCGCCGGCGGCTAAAGTCGAGGAGCTGCCGGGTCAGGTCGGCGGCGCGCCGACCTGCCTTGAGGATCGACTCGGCGTCCCGCCGGACCGGATCGTCCTCCTCCAGAGCGCCGATCATGAACTGGCTGTAGCCGTTGATCACCGTGAGCAGGTTGTTAAAGTGGTGTGCGATGCCGCCTGCCAGCTGCCCAAGGCTCTCCATCTTGTTGATCTGGCGGAACTGGCGCTCCAGCTCGCGGCGCTCGGTGATGTCCCGCGTGACGCCGAGGACCCGCTGGATGCGCCCCCCGGCATCGCGGAGCAGCGTCATCTTGACCTCTGCCCAGATGGTCGAGCCGTCCTTACGGTAGTGCTCGAGCTCGAGGGTCCTGTGCTCCTCCGGAGCGGGCGGGGCGTCGGTCACCTCCTCCAGCGCAGTGCGCAGGAGCCGTGCGGACGACGGCGTGAGGGACTGGTCGATCGACTGCGCCAGAGCCTCGGCGACGGAGAACCCCAGGACGCGCTCGACCGAGGCGCTGATGTACGACAGGCGCAGGTTGGGGTCACGGGCCCAGATGATGTCTGAGACGTGCTCGGCCAGCAGGCGGTAACGCTGTTCGCTCTCCAAAAGCCTGTCGCTGGAGCGCTTGCCCTTGATGGCCGTGGCCACCTGCCCGGAGACGAAGGCCATAAAGTCCAGGTCTTCCTCGTCGTAGGCTTGGGCAAAGGAGTAGCTCTGAACGGCCATCATCCCCACGGTGTCCGTCCCGTCCATCAGCGGGACGCCCAGCCACACCCGCGGCAACGTGCCGATCACGCGTACGGTACCCTTGCGTACCAGCGCGCGGATGTCGTCCTCGTGCAGGAGCATGGCCTTGCCGCTGCGCAGCACGTACTCGGTGAGCCCCTCGTCATACGGTCGGCCCGGCCGCTCAGAGCCTGGCGGCAGGGTCTCGTCCACATAGTAGGGGAAAACGATCTGCTTGCTGACGGGATCGTCCAGCGCCAGGTAAAAGTTGCGTGCCTCCACCAGGCGCTGCAGTTCCTGATGGATGTAGCCGCCCAGTTCGCGTAGCCCCGCGCTGCGCGAGGCGGCGTCGGCAATCCCGTAGGCGACCGCCTGGCGCTCCTCAGCGCGCAGCCGGCGCTCTTCGGCTGCCAGCGCCGACGCGACCATGCCGAGCAGCCGCTTGTCCTCCTCGGTCGGCTCGACGTCCTCCTGATACGCCACGCACACGGCCCCTAGCACGCGCTCTCCCAGCCGCACGAGGCGCCCCACGTGGGTCTGCAGACCGTACTGCGCCACGTTCGGGTCAGAGTAGCGGAAGGGCGACTCCTGCAGCCGCCGCGTGACGAGCACCTCATCCCCACCTTGGGCATAGAGGGCGTCGCACAGCTGCCCTCCGCCTGCCGATTCGGAGGCGGCGCTCCAGATGCCCATCGACGAGATCATGCCGCGCCCCGCCCGCTGGTACATGGCGAAGGAGCCGCCCAGCAAGTCCTTGGACAGGCTGGTCAGCTGCCGCATGTTCTCTTCGGGATCCGGCCCAAAACTGAGGAAACAGGTGTTGAGGGCCATGAGGCGGTCGGCGCTGCGGCTCAGCGTGGTATCGGCCGTAGCGCGCTCGGTGATGTCGGTCGAGATGCTGCACACGCCCGCCGGCAAGCCGGAGGCGTCTTGCATGGCGAACTTGCTGGACAGGTATAGGCGCGCCCGCCCCCCGGCCGGAAGGGACTCTTCGATCTGCAGGGGCGCCTCGGCCTCGAGGACGTGTTGCTCAGCGGCCCACAGGCGGTCAGCGATGGAAGGCTCAAAGAGGTCGTGGTCAGTCCGGCCCAGTACCTGGTCACTCGGGAGGCCGTACAGGGCGGAGAGTCGCTCGTTGACGTAGGTGTACCGCCCAGAGAGGTCCTTGACGTACACGAGCATGTTGGAGAGGTCCAGGAGCTGCGCGGCGATCGAGGCTGGCATGGCGATCCCTGGTGCGGTGCTGCCGGGACCCTCCTGCTCGACAGTAATCGAGACGGTACTTCCGGGCCCACTGGATGGCTCGACTCGGCAGACGTGGTAGCGCACGGCGATGCGCTCCCCACTGTCAGAGATGTACTCACAGCGTGCCCTGACCGGCTGGCGTTCGGCAAGACAGCGAGCCACGTCGCCTGCCAGGGCCTGCTCTACCGCGGCGGGCAGCGCTAGCCTAGCGATGGCCGCGCTGGCGGATGAGAGATCCGTCTCGTCGACGGTCACCTCCAGCCGCGTGGGCGGCACGTGGGCTGGCGCTGAGCCCAACGCGCCAGGGTTGTCGCGGGCGCCTTCATCCAAGGTGCGCGCCGTCCTGGCCAGGCGTTCGTCCTGGTCCATCGTCGTGTCTCTCGGCACGGCCTAACACTCGCCCCTCTCTGGCTGCCCTGATGCCCGCGGTACCGCACGGGGCGTGGCAGGCGTCTCTGCCAGACTGCTCTCACCCGCCTCGCCGGCGGCCGTCGAGCCCCAGCGCCGCGATCCGGTTACGCTCGGTCCCAGTATAGGTGCCGGGCACTGAGAACACGTAAACCACATATTAAGTGGAGGTTAATACGCAGTGAAACGCGCGTTCGAGCCCCATGTGCTCGCCTTGCCCTGGCGTTCCTCGATGCCTAGAATAGCCCGGAGGCTGGGAGGAGCAGATTCCCAGCGCTGCGCTCGTTGCCAGCCCGGCACCGCCGCCAGGAGAGAGAGAGTCGCATATGGAGTCGATCACCGTAGCCCTCGTGCAACATGCCAGCCCCATGGGGCACAAGGCCGCCAACCTGGAGCGCACCGTGGCCCTGGCCCGGGCCGCCGCCGCCCAGGGCGCCTCACTGGTGGCCTTCCCGGAGCTCGGCATCACCGGCCACGCCGGCCACCGTGCCATGGTGGCGGAGGCGGAAGAGGTGCCCAACGGCCCTGCCTGTCGCCTGTTGACCGAGCTGGCCATTGAGCTGGGCATCACGATCTCCGCCGGGATCGCCGAGGATGACCTCGGCATCCACTACAACACCCAGTTCCTGGTCGGCCCTGATGGGTACATCGGCAAGCAGCGCAAGATCCACCTCTCGCGCGACGAGTACTTTTACTTTCGAGCCGGCACGCACATGCCCGTCCTGGCCATCCCGGGGGCGCGGGTCGGCACGGTGATCTGCTACGACTCCGAGTTCCCCGAGCCAGCGCGCTGCCTGGCCGTCAAAGGAGCCGAAGTCATCCTCGCCCCACATGCGGCACGCGCTGGCGCCTGGCGCAGCGAAGCGGACCGCCGCAAGGCCGTGGCCTCTCGCAAGCAGCACTGGTCGGTCACCCTGGCGAGCCACGCCCTCTTTAACGGCTGCTTTGTGCTGGCCGCCAACACCGCTGGCCGCTCGGCGGACGACTACCCCGGCGTTGAGGCCAACCACCCTGGCGGCTGCATGGCGTTCGACCCCTACGGGGGGTTGATCGCCGAGTCTCGCAGCCAGGACGTCGAGGAGGAGACACTGATCGTGCCCCTCGACGGAAGCCTCGTGGCCGAGCGCCGCAGCCAGGCCTGCTTTATGCTGCAGACCCGACGGCCCGAGGTCTACGGCGCCCTCGTCGAGCCGACGCTGTAACCTTCTCTCTTTGTTAACACTTCGTAAGGACGCCGTCAAGCCGATATCACACAGCGGCCACAGTCGCCGCGCACGCAGAGGAGCAAGAGATGGACTTGTCGATCACGACCGATTATGTCACCAGCCTGGGGTCGCCCGAGCAATACCTGCGCGACATCGCCGCGGCCGGCTTTACGCACATCCACTGGTGCCACCAGTGGAACACCGATTTCCTCTACTCCCGCCCCGAGATTGACCAGATCGCGCGCTGGCTGGACGAGGTCGGGCTGCGCCTGCTGGATCTCCACGGCTCGGCCGGCGTGGAAAAGTGCTGGTACTCGCGCGTCGAGTACGAGCGGCTGGCCGGCGTCGAGCTGGTCGCCAACCGCCTGGAGATGACCGCGCGGCTCGGCGGGGGCGTGGTGATCATGCACATCCCGACCGCTCCCGAGCAGCCCGAGGAGGCCAGCATCTACTGGGGCGTGTTGCGCCGCTCTCTGGACGCGCTGACCCCGGTGAGCCGCGCCACCGGCGTGCGCATCGCCATCGAGAACGGTGGCCGCGGGCACATGGCTACCATCACCCGGGTGCTGTCCGAGTACGATGGGGACTATGTAGGCCTCTGCTACGACTGTGGGCACGGGAACACCGCCGGCGAGGGGCTGGACTACCTGGAGCGCCTAAAGGACCGCCTGATCTCGGTGCACCTCCACGACAACGACGGCACGGCCGACCAGCACAAGCCCATGTTCACCGGCACCGTCGATTGGGGGCGGCTGGCCCGTATCATGGCTGCCTCCTCGTACGACAAGCCCGTCAGCCAGGAGCTGTCCATCCGCCTGTCTGGCCTCGACGAACCGGGCCTCTTGGCCCAGGCGCTCCGAGATGGCCAGCGCCTGACCGCGATGATCGCGGCGCACCGCGGGGCCCCGCGGAACGGCTAGCCGATCGTCAGCGCCCGGGCGGGGTTGTGCACCAGCAGCGTCTGCTCCAGGCCGGCGTCCACCCCGCGGGCACGCAGCGCCGGCAGGAGGTCGGTAAAGATCGCCGTGAAGGGCCGGATGGCGCCGCCATCCGGCTCTCCGACGTGGTACCAGCCCGCATCGTGAGAGATAAGCACCCGGCCCTCGCGCCCCTGCTCCAGCGCTCGGGTAACCAGGTGCAGGTAGGTGTCCAGCGTGCCTCCCCCGCCGACGTTGTCGTACGAGAGCCAGCAGCCCCGCGCGTGCAGAGCGTCCTGCTCGGAGGCCCGGGGCATGTTGTGCGCATGGACGACGATGTAATGCGCCGGGTCCATGCCGGCCGCCTCAACAATGTCTAGCGCCTCATGGGCCGAGGCGGCATCGTTGGTGTGGCAGGCGATGGTCAGCCCCGTGGCCAGGTGGGTCAGCGCCGCGGCACGGACGATCTTGCGCTGGATGGGCAGCAGGGCGCCCGGGTTCACGGCGATCTTGATCAGCCCGGGGCGGACGGCGGTCCCGTCGATCCCGTCGGTCCACTCGGCGATCCAGCGGGCGGCGAGCTCCTCCGGGGTGAGGGGGAAGGCGTCCGCGGGGACGTGTGGCTCCCGGTAGAGGCCGGTGTTGGTGATCAGGTGCAGCCCGCTAGCCTCGGAGAGGCGCCCGAGGACGCGCACGTCCCTGCCCAAGTAGGCCGGCGTGCACTCGACCACGGCGCGGACGCCATAGCCCTGCGCCTCACGCAGGTACGGGAGCATCCGCGCGACCACTCGGGCCCGGTCCCAGCGGTGCGGGCCCGTCACAGCGGCGCCGGCAAAGTCGACCAGGATGTGCTCGTGGCTCAGCGTCAGGCCCAGGTCCTGCGGAGCGATCGGGCCGCTCACCGTCTCGATGTGCGCCATGGGCACCTCCAGCAGCGTGTGGTGATCCTGACCGGCGGGTGGCGTGGACCACCACATTATAGTGCCGCTCGCCACCGCCGTACAGCGCGCGCCGCGTTGACCAGAGGGCCACTCGCGCGTATGATGCCAGGCGACCCGTGGCAAGCTGGACGCGAAGGAGGAGTCAACCAATGGCTAGTGTGGATCGTGCCACCCGACAGGCCTGGAGCAGCAACCCGCGCAAGTGGGTGGACCTGATTCTGCACGTCTCCGGAGATATGGGCTCCCGGGTCGCCGAGCTCGAGGAGCGCGGCTGCCGAGTGACCAGGACCTTCCGCCTGACGCGCACCGTCGGCGTGCGCTGCACCGGCAGGATGGCCCTCGAACTGCTGGACAAGCCCTGGGTCAGCCGCGTCGAGCTGGACCGCCCTGTGCAGGCCCTGGGGAGGTAGGCACGTGGCCGCATCCAGACCCAAGCTGACCCGCGGGCTGCTCCGGACGCTCGGACAGGTCGAGCGCGAGACGGAAGCCCTGCCCATCATCGTCGCGTTCCAGCCCAATCGCCGCGTAACGCGCGGCCAGTGGTCGATCCACGGGCTGCGCACGGGGTACCACTATCACCTGCGCCCCTTTGCGCAGATGCAGGCCACGCCCGGCGCCATCATGCGCCTCGAGGGCGACCCGGACGTGCTGCGCATCTACCAGGACCTGCCCGTCCAGGCCTTCCTGGATTACTCCGTCCCGCACGTGCGCGTGCCGCGCCTGTGGGAGGAGGGCCTCACTGGCGAGGGGGTCCGCATCGCCGTGGTCGACACCGGCATCGACCAGGAACACCCCGACCTGGCCGGGCGCATTCTGGCCACCCGCGACCTGACGGGCGAGGGTGTGCGCGACCTGAACGGCCACGGCACGCACTGTGCCAGCATTGCCGCCGGCACGGGCGAGGCCTCCGGCGGGCGCTACAAGGGGGTGGCCCCTGCCGCCAGCCTATACATCGCCAAGGTGCTGGGCGCCACGGGCAACGGCATGATGAGCGGCGTGATGGCCGGCGTCGAATGGGCCGTCGACCAGGGGGTGCAGGTGATCAGCCTGTCGCTGGGCAGCGTTGGCCCCTGCGACGGCACCGATGCCCTCAGCGAGATGTGCGACGCGGCCGTGGAGGCCGGCGTGGCGGTGGTCTGTGCCGCCGGCAACGAGGGGCCGGCGCCGTACACGGTGGGGTCGCCCGGCTGCGCTCGCCAGGTGATCACCATCGGCGCCGCGAGCAACCTGGACCGCATGGCCAGCTTTTCGTCGCGCGGGCCTACCCGCGACGGCCGCCTAAAGCCGGACGTGGTCCTGCCGGGGGTGGAGATCGTCGCGGCTCGCGCCAAAGGCACCCGCATGGGCACGGTGGTGGACGATTACTACACCGCCGCATCCGGCACGAGCATGGCCACCCCGCACGCCGCTGGGATCTGCGCCCTGCTTTTGCAGGCGGAGCCAGGCCTCACCCCTGCCGAGCTCAAGGAGCGGCTGACGCGCACGGCCATCTCGATCGGCGCGGACGCCTACGCCCAGGGGATGGGCCGCGTGGACGCCTGGCGCGCCCTGCAAAACGAACTCAGCCCCGAGGTACCGCTGCCCGAGCCGCCCCTGCCCGCGCCCGCCCCGGCGCCGGGGGCAGGCTGCCTGGCACCGTTCCTGCGCTGGTTCCCGCGGCGGCGTTAGGAGCCGGGGCTTTTCGCCCGCAACAGGATGAGCCGGCCCCCTGTGGGGCCGGCTCACCGACTACTTGCGGCGTGAGGCTCCCGTGATGACCAGAAGCAGGACAGACCCCAGCACCGCGACGGCAAAGCTCCGCAGGCTCCAGCCAAAGCGCACTGCCGCCCCCGTCAACAGGTTGACCAGGAAACCACCTAGGAAAGCACCCACGACGCCGACGATGATGTTGGTGAGCAGTCCCTGGCGGCGGTTCGTGCCCATGAGCAGGCTGGCGACCCAGCCGGCCAGCGCCCCAAAGATCACCCACGACAGGATCCCCATTGCCGACCTCCTTCGTTCCGCCCCCGTGAAACAAGGCCCTACGCACGGCCCACATGCTATACGTCCGTGTAGGCCTACGGGTTGTGGCAGGGCTTGACGGACCTTCCCCCGCGGCCCTATGATCAGCGCCGCTGGAGCAGGCTCGGCATTGGCGGCGGCAGCCAGCCGCCGCCCATCTCAACACAGATAGGAGCGACGTATGATGACCCGTCCCGCCACAGGCAAGGCCGCAGTCGTGGCCACGCTCGATATCGCCGGCCTACCCGAGGGCCCCGTGCTGGACCCCATGGCGCACCCCGGCGCGGCGGAGGCCGCGGCGTTCGCCGGGTGGGAGACGCCGATCGCCCCCTGGGGCGGGTTCCGGCTCGCCTCCGGGTTCCAGATCGTGCGTGACGGCGAGGCCTGCGTCCTCGAGTTCACCCTGCCCGCCGATGAACGCTCCATCGTCACGCTGCCGGCGGACAGCCGTGACTATGCGGTCGAGGCGCGCGTTCTCCCGCAGCAGGAGGCCGCCGGCCCTCACAACGACCGGGCCGATTGCGAGAGGGCCTATGTCGGCATCGTCTTCCGCCAGGAGACCTCCCGCCGCTTCTACCTCTTTTGCGTCGAGGGAGGAGGCAGCCTCGTCCTCTACCGGCGCACTGACGCCGAATGGTGCCCGCTGGCCCGCCAACAGGTTGGCCCGCTCACCACGTATGTGACCTTGCGCGTCGACCTCGACGGCGATGGCATCTCCTGTTCCTGCCCCGAGCTTCAGGTTGCCCTGCAGGCCACCGACAGCACCTTCCGCACCGGCCGCGCGGGCCTTCGCGGCCTCGGCGCGGCACGCGTCGCCGGGGTGCGCATCCTGCAGACGCCTGCCCAGCAGGCGCGCGACGGCCGACGGCGCGCCGCGGCCGCCCGCGCTGGGGCCGCCCTGGGCGCGGACCTTCCGGAGCCCGTGCTCGTCCACCGCATGGACCTTGCTGCCTTGGGCGCCACGCCGCTGTTTAACGACTATGCCCGGCCGGGCCGCTACGACATGCTGCTCCCCGGGAAGACGCTGCGTGCCGTGACCCCTGGCGGCGAGCTCCTCTGGGAGGTGCCCTATCCTGTGCGCCGCCTGGAGTTCTCGCGCGACCACACCCCTCAGGGCCGGCTGCTCTACGGCTTTACCGGGGAGCGCGCGCGCCGCTCGAGCACCGTGATCCACGGTGACACGGTCGATTGGATCATCGATGACGAGGTCGTGGTCATCGAGGGGGCCACCGGCAGGGTGCTGGCGCGCGCCACCCTCCCCGAGCTCGACCCGGTCCTGCGGTTCCCCGACTTTTCCAGCGGCAGCCTGAACCTGACCGGCGCCGGGCAGGATATCCTCGTCCGCGAGTGGCGGCGCGACACGGGCGGCGGCGGGTACAACCTGTGGGCCTATGACGGCAGCCTGAACCTCCTCTGGCATCGCCGGGTCGATACGCCTTACGGGCACCACTTTTCCGTTACGGGCTACGACGTCGACGGAGACGGCCGTGACGAGGTCCTGGCGGGCGGGCGCTTGTACGACGCCGAGGGTCGTATCCTCTGGACCCACGACCGCGCCGACGAGATGGCTCGCATCCACGGCGCCCAGCACTACGACGCGGCGGCGATCGGCGCCCTATCGGGCGAGGAAGACCTCGACCCGGTGGCGTTCCTCTTTGGCGGCAGCGCCGGAGTGTACATCGTCGACGGCCTCAGCGGCGCCACGCGGGCGGTGCACCGCATCGGGCATGCGCAGGGGCGCGTCATCGGGCGGTTCCGCGAAGACCTCCCCGGCGTGCAGCTTCTAGCGGCCTGCCGGTGGGGCAACATGGGTATCCTGACCCTCCTTTCCGGGCAGGGCGAGCGCCTGTGGTCCATCCAGCCCGACTATATCGGCCAGGGCGCCGCCCCGGTATCCTGGGGGCAGATGCCTACCCAGCTCATCTGGACGAACACCACCGCGCAGTCCCAGGCGTTCTACGACGGGTACGGGAGACGGGTCAAGACGCTCCCGGCCCTTGGCGCCCTGATTGCCGGGCGCATGCGCCGTGACGTGTCGGCCTCGGTGGAGCGCATCGGCGACTCCGCGCAAGACCTGCTGACGATCACTGTGGATGGAGTTCTGCACGCCTTTGGGCCCGGTGCAGAGTGAGCATCTCGCGTCCGGAGCGCTAACCATGGAGGACAGACACATGCTTGACGCACTCCAGAACGAGGCGGGTCAGCTGGGCAAGCCGGAGTGGCGGCCGCTGCTGCGCTACGTGGCCGAGCTCCACGCCCGCAGCACGCACCGCGCCCGTCCCCCCTTCTCGCGCCCCTGGGAAGAGATCGGCCCGGGCTACTGCTACGGGCCCGCCTTTGGGCACTGGGACATCGTCCATCAGATCCTGGACGTGCTCCCCGCCGAGCCGGACCACGCTCGCGACCAGATCCTGAACGACCTGGAGAACCAGCAGGAGGACGGCCTCGTGCCCGGCAGCATCTGGCTCGGCGACGGGGAGCCGCGCTTCAGCAAGACGGTCAGCCACCCGCCGATGTGGCCGGTGGCGGTGAACGACTACTGTGACCAGACCGGCTCAGACGAGCTTTTCCGCCTCTGCTATGAGCCACTCCTGCGGCAGATCGGCTGGTTCGAGGCGCATCGTAAGGCCGAGGACGAGGGCTACTACTATACGGATATCGTCAACCACTCCTGGGAAAGCGGCGTCGACGAGGGGATCCGCTTTGACGACGTGCCCACCGGGCGCTACGCCTGCGTCGACGCCACGGCCCACGTCTACATGCTGTACGACGTTGCGGCTGACTGGGCCGTGCGCCTTGGGGAGCCATCGCGCAGCCTGGCCGCGCGGGCGGGGGCCCTACGCGTCTACATCGCCGAACGCCTCTTTGACCCGGAGACCGGTTTCTTCCACGACATCTGGGCCGTAGAGAACCCGGCGGCCCGGCGCCTGGCTGTGGAGGGGATCTTTCCCCTGGTGGTGGGCGCCGCCACCGAGGAACAGGCCGGCCGCGTCATCGACGAGAACCTGCTGAACCCGGAGCGCTTCCTGGCGCCGCACCCCATCTCCAGCGTGGGGCTGAGCGATCCTCGCTTTGAGCTGCGCATGTGGCGCGGGCCCACTTGGAACAGCATGACCATGTGGGCCGCCCGCGGCTGCCTGACCTACGACCGCCCCGACGCCGCCCACCGCCTGGCCGAGGCCGCCCTGGACGCCTCAGCCCGCGTGTTTGCCCGCACGGGCACCATCTGGGAGTTCTACCATCCCCTCGGCGGGGACCCGACCGCCCTGCGGCGCAAGCCGCAGACCCAGCAGAACACCCCCTGCCCTGACTACCTCGGGCACAACCCCCTGTTGGCCCTGGCGCGCATCTGGGAGGGCACCGCCTGAGCCGCGGCAGCACCCGGCCGGCGCGGACGGCGAAAAGCAAGAGAGGGTCCTGCCCGGGCAGGACCCTCTGCTATCTGTTTCCGCTCCCGGCGCGCGCCGGTTGCTTGGAGGGTGGCTCCTCTACGGGGTCAGAATCACCTTCATCGAGTCTTCGCCCGAGTGGGCGATCTCGAGCCCCTCTTTGAACTGCTCCAGAGGCAGGACGTGGCTGACCAGCGCCTTGCCGTCGATGGCGCCGCTCCGCAGGTAGTCGATGGCCAGGGGGTAGGAGTAGGCCCCCAGGTGCGACCCGTGGATGTTCAGCTCCTTCACATCCCCGATGATCGACCAGTCCACCGCCGCCGGCTGCGAGTGCACGCTGAACTCCACAAACGTCCCCAGGCGGCGCAGCATCTGCAGTCCCTGGTTCACGGCCGGCGCAGCACCGGTGGCCTCGATATACACGTCGCAGCCGTAGCCATCGGTCAGGTCCAGCACGCGCTGGATGGCGTTCCCCTCGCGGATGTCGATGGCCAGGTCGGCGCCCAGGGCACGCGCCAGCGCCAGGCGCTTCGGCTTCATGTCCAGCGCAATCAGCATCCCCGGCGATTTGCGCCGGGCGACCTGCACCATGCCGAGGCCGATCGGCCCCAGCCCGGCGATCACGACCGTGTCGCCCAGCTCGATCTCGCCGCGTTCGACGGCGTGGATGGCGCAGGCCATCGGCTCGATGAGGGCGGCCTGTTCGGCGGGGATGTCCTTAGGCACTTTGTAGTTCAGCGCGCCCGCCGGGAACTTCATATACTCGGCCCAGGACCCCTCGGCGCGGTCTTTGATGAAGCCATAGATGTCGTGCCGGTGGCACATCCAGTACTGGCCCCGCTGGCAGAAGCGGCACTGCCAACAGGGGACGATCTGCTCCGACACGGCCCAGTCACCCAGTTCGAGGCCGTACTTGGCCCCGGCCCCCTCCCCGAGGGCGACCACCTCGCCGACGAACTCGTGCCCCGGCGTGACGGGCGCTTGGATATAGGGCGCGATCTCGGCGGAGCCCCACACCCGGGAACCATGGTAGGCCTTCACGTCGCTGGCACACACGCCGGTGGCCAGCACGCGCACCAACACCTCGCCCGGGCCGGCAGCCGGCACAGGGATCTCTTCCAGACGATAGTCCTCGATACCGTGGACGCGGACCGCACGCATCGTCTTGGGAATAGCCATCGCTTGCTCCTTGCCTCTGTCTTGCGGACCTGGGGGCGGCTGCGCGCTGTGGTCTCGCACAGGGGGTCCCCGGGATGCCTCAGCCCTACGCGAGCCATTATAGCCGAGAGCCGCACGCCATCCCAGCCGTGGCGCCTGCTAGGCGCAGGCGCACTTGCCAACAGGCCGCGGCGGGGGCAAGATAGGCGCGGAGACGCACTGAGAGACCCATTCGCGCGAGACGGGAGGCCGCCATGCAGGAGCCATCTGCCTACCAGGACGCTATCGCGTTCAAGTACCCGGAAGCCGTAGTAGTCGTCATCGCCAAGGATGAGGGTGGGCGCTACAACCCCATCACCCTGGGCTGGTCGATGGTATCCTCGTCGACTCCGCCGATGCTCGCCGTGGCCATCAACGCCCGGGCGCACTCGGTCGATGCCATCCGCCACTCCCGCGCCTTCGTGTTGGCCTTCCCGGCGGCCGCACAGGCCCAGGAAGCCCTCTTTTTCGGCACGCACTCGGGTCGGGATACCGCCAAGCTCGCCGCCACCGGCACGCCCACCCAGCCGGCCGTCGCCATCGACGGCCTTCTCCTGAGCGAGGCGGTGGCCAACTTTGAGTGCGTCCTCGAGGGCGAGGCGCCCTCCGGCGACCACATCATCTTCATCGGGCGGGTGGTGGCCTGCCACCGCAACGCGGACCCCGGGCTTGGGCGTCTGTACAGCCTGGGCCAGGGCGGGCTCGGATCGGCGCAGCCCGGCGAGGTCTTCGCCCGTCGTTAGGCGCAGAGCCGACCCACTGCTTCACACCGATACGAGGAGGACGTATGGATACCGCCCAGATCGTGAGGAAGGACGACGCTACGGTCAATCGCTTCCCCTGGGGAGAGCTGCGCTGGTACGCCGGCAGCGACCTGGGCAACTCGGCCGAGATGACCGTCGGCGAGTGCCGCATCAAGCCCGGGCAAGAGAACCCGCTGCACCGCCACCCGAACTGCGAGGAGGTGCTGCACCTGCTCGTCGGGACCATCGAACACACGGCGGACGAGGAGCGCTACGTTCTGGTGCCCGGAGACACGATCACCATCCCGCCCCACGTGCGGCACAACGCCCGCAACATCGGCGAGGACACGGCGATCATGTCCATCGCCTTTTCCTCGGCCGACCGCCAGATGCAGAACGACTAGCCGCGGTAAGTCACTTCAGGAGGGCTTGCATGAAGCGTAAACAGCTGACCATCCTGTTCACCGGTATGGTGCCCGTGGCCGGCACCGTGGCGCTGGCGCGCGAACTGCTGCCGGAGGCCCGCGTCGTCAGCATCGTGGATGACAGCCTGCTCGACGACGCCCTCGCCGCCGGCGGGCTGACCCGCGACATCACCCGGCGCATGTGCCAGTACGCCCTGGCGGCCGAGGATGGCGGCGC
>JAAZBY010000366.1 GCA_012513595.1 Chloroflexota bacterium | reverse complement strand
GATGTCGGTGGCCAAGCCATTCTTTGACAAGCACGACTGGTACGGCGCGTACGTCCGTGAGATCAAGCAGGAGCAAGACGATGAGCGCTGGGAAGGGCTGAAGGTCTTTACCGAGCGCTGGGAGGCTGACGGCGAGTCTCTGACTATCCGCATCGACCGGGAGGCGCGCGCTCCCGTTGCCGTCGAGACGGACCGGTTGGCGGCGGCGGCCATCGTCGAGAGCATCGAGCCGTTGGCCGGGAGCCAGGTCAAGATCACCTGGCGGCTGGGCAACAAGGCCGCCGAGCCTCTGCCGGTCTTCCTGTACGCCGCCGGTGACAAGGGGCTGGCGATCGAATACCGGGATGCCTTTGTTCTGGAGCCCGGTCAGGCGGTCGAGCGCACGGCCACCGTCAAGGTCGACGCGGAAGCCCCCGCCAGGAAGGACGACGGCACGGCGCCCGCGGTGCGCACGACCCTGCGCCTCGGCGCCGATGACCTGGATCTCTTTTCCGGGATGCGGCCCAGGCCTCCTGTGCGGTTCAGCGTCGCACCGGGGGAGGTGGCCGTGCGCCCCGGCCAGCCGGAGGCGGTCCGCCTGGAGCTCTCCAGCGAGATGGACGTGCCGGCTGCCCTGATCGTCCACCTGACCCCGCCGAGCGGGCTCACGCTGGACTGGACCTGGCGCGAGGTGGCGCTGCCGGCCAAGGAGCATCTGTCGCTGCCGCTGGTCATCACCGCGGCGGAGGAGAAGGTCTACGAGTTGCCGGTGCGCGTCGAGCGTCCTGGCGCCGCAGGGGCCAAGCCGCTGGCCGAGACTGTGCCGGTCTACAGCCTGGGGCCGGGGGCGCTGCTGGCGCGCCGCGACGGCGGCTCGCTCCGGCTGGAGAGCGAGGCCCTGCGCGTGACGGTGGCCGCCAAGGGCGCCGGTGTGAAGGTCGAGCACAAGGCCCAGAAGACCACGCTGCTTTCCCTGTCGCCGCGCCTGGGGCCCGTGTTCAACCCGTCCGAGTTCGCCGAGAAGGAGTTTTCCCTCGCGGTGGAACAGCGCGACGCGCGTACGGTAGTACGCCTATGGGCGGAGGCCGAGCGCATCCCGGGCCTCATCCTGCACGAGGAGGTCTCCTTCTCACCGGCGGGGGTCGGCACGCTGGCCTTGTGCGTTGAGAACCGCGGCTCCGAGCCGCGCGAGGTGGTGATGGGTCTGCGGGCGGGCACCGCCGACCGCGATGCCGGCATGACGGTGCTGCCCCTGCAGCAGGGGGTAGTGTGTGCGCCTGGCAGCACGTACCCGGCCGCCCACGACGACGCCCCACGCGACCCGGCGGCCTACGCCGAGCCCTGGTGTGCCGTGGAGTGGCGGGGCGCCGTGGCCGGTTTGAGCTGGGGCCCCGCGCTGGCCAGGATCGATCTGGGCTGGCGCGCCGGCCTGGACGGAGCGCCCGTCTCCGTGGCCCCTGGGCAACGGTCGGAGGCGATCCGCTACTCTTTCTACGCCGGCAGCGGAGGCTGGCAGGACGCCCGCCGCGCCCTCCTGGGCGAGCGGGCCGCCCGCCCCGCGCCGCGCGTGCGGCGCCCACTGGAGGCGCGCGTGGAACCGGCCATGCTGGCCACCGTGGCCGATAGCGCCTCTGCCAGGCTGATCGTGGATTCGGTCTCGCGCCGGGTGTACGAGGCGGCCGTTGGGGTGGCGATCGGGCGCGGCGCTACCGTCACGCCGGCCGTGTGCGAGGTGGCCCGGCTTACGCGCGGGGAGGGCGCCACGAGCGACCTCCAGATCGCCCTGCCGCTCGGCGTGTGCGGCCGCTTCGCAGGAGAGGCGACCCTGCGGAGCAGCCTCTGGGAAGAACGCACTCCCTTTGAGGTGCTGCGCCTGGGCACCGAGCGCGCCGTGACCGTGGGGCGCGAGGAGCGCGAGGGGCAAGAGGTCTGGCGCGTCGACAACGGCGCGGGGGCGCTACTGGTGGCCCCGGGCTTTGGGCCCAGCATGATCGCCTGGGAAGTCGACGGTGTGAACATGCTGCGCACCAACTTTCCGGTGCCGGCCGGCTTTTCCTGGATGTACCCGCACTTTGGCGGGATCTACCCGCAGTTGCTGCCCGCCGGGTCGTGGGTGCGGGAGGGGTACCTCTTCCGCGAGCAGATCGATGCCGAGGAGGTCTACGCCGTGCCCGGGCAAGGCCTGCCCTGGGCGGGCGTGCGCCTGCTCTCCACGCCGCAACACAAGGACCTGCTGGGCCTGCGCGCCGAGGTCGAGTTCCTGACCCTGGGTGAGTCTCCCGTGGTCAAGGTCGTCTACCGGCTGCGCAACCTGCGCCCTGTGGAGAAGCGCTGCCGCTATGGCCTCGCGGTGGTCCCGGCCCTGGGGTCCGACCCGCGGAGCCTGGTGGCGTTGGGCGAGGGGATCGTTCGCCGCGCCTCGCCATGGCCGGCCTGGGTGATGGATCAGCGCTGGGCCGCCGTCACCAACGAGGCCAGCGGCCGCACCATGCTGATGGTGGGGGCCACGGCCAACGTGTCCATGCAGGACTATGGCCAGTTCGGCCGCATCCTCGGCGTCGAGGATGAGGCCCGCCTGGCCGGCGATGAGGTCCGCGAAAACGTGTACTACCTGGTCCTGGCTGACGGTCCCGCGCAGGCGCGCGACTACCTGGGCCTGGCCACGCTCTAGAAACCGACTGGGGGGCGGTGTGCTCCGCCCCCAAGTCTGCCCCGTCAATGGCGACGGCCAGCCGTTCGCGCACGACCATGTGATGGGAGCGACAAGATGAACCTCCGCATACCCGGGCCCACGCCCCTGCCGCCAGAAACGCTGGCAGCCGTCGGCCGCCAGATGATCAACAATCGCGGCCCCGAGTTCGAAGCGCTGTTCGCCGAGGTGACTGACTGGCTCAAGGTCTTTTTTGAGACCCAGCAGGACGTCCTCCTGCTGACCGCCTCTGGCACCGGAGGGATGGAGGCGGCCATCGTGAACACCCTGTCGCCGGGTGACAGGGTGCTGGCCGTCACAATGGGCGCCTTTGGCGACCGCTTTGCCGAGATCGCCGAGGCGCACGGTGCCGACGTCACCCGCCTGCAGATCCCCCTGGGGCAGGCCGCGGACGCGGCTGCGGTGGGCGCGGCCATCAGCGAGCAGGGCCCCTTTGCCGCCGTACTGCTCACCCAGAACGAGACCTCTACCGGCGTCACCAACGACGTCCACGCCCTGACGGAGAGCATCCGCTCCGCCGCGGGGGGCGCTGCGCCGCTGATCCTGGTGGATGCCATCAGCGGCCTGGGCGGTATCCGCCTGCAGGCCGACGCCTGGAACTGCGACGTGGTCATCACCGGCTCGCAGAAGGCCTGGATGGCGCCTCCGGGCATGGCCATGCTCTCGGTAGGGCCGCGGGCCTGGCGCGCGTACGAAAAGGCGCGCATGCCGCGCTTTTACCTAGACCTCGGGTCTGCCCGTAAGTACGCCCAGCGCCACCAGACGCCGGCTACGCCGGCCGTGGGGGTGCTGTATGGCCTGCATGCCAGCCTCCAGCGGATGATGGCCGAGGGGCCGCTCGCCATCTACGCCCGGCACCAGGAGATCGGTGACTATTGCCGGCGCGGGCTCGAGGAGGTCGGCTGTGGCCTCTTCGCCGCGGAGGGGTACCGGTCCAACACGGTGACGGCGGCTACTCTGCCCAACGGGCTGACGGCCAAAAAGGTGCTTGAGGCGTTGCGCACCCGCTTTGGCATCGTGGCCGGCTCGACCAAGGCGCCGGGCGTGGAGATGATCCGTATCGGGCACATGGGCTATGTCAGCGAGGCCGACCTCGACGAGGTCTTTGCCGCCCTGCGCACGATCATCGCCGAGGGCTGAGGCAGCGGGCAGCCACTTGCGCACTCTGCAACGTTACCACCGAGGGATCGCCTTGACCGACGTGAACACCGCCGCCCCGAGCGGCCCGCCCGCAGACCTACCGGCGGCCCCCAGCGAAGGGGCCCCCGCAGCGAGCCAGCGGGCGGGCATCGTCCGCGCCGCCGGCATCAACTCGCTGGGCAACGTCGCCAGCCGCGTCTTGGGCATGGTGCGCGGCTCGGTGGTGGCCTACGTCTTTGGGGCCAGCGGCGCCACCGGTGCCTTTGACGCCGTCCAGACCGTGCCCAAGATGGTCTACGAGCTCCTCATCGGGGGGATGCTGTCGGCCGCCCTGGTGCCGGTTCTCTCCGAGTACGCCGACGAGGAGCGCCGTGCCGAGATGGACCACATCCTCTCGGTGCTGCTCACTCTGGCGGCCATCGCCCTGGTGGCGGTGGTGCTGCTGCTCGAGGTGGGGGCCGGCGTGTTGGTGCCGCTCCTGGTGGGCGGGTTCGAGGCCGACCTGCTGCGCACCGCCACGCTGCTCACGCGGGTGATGGTGCCGGCGATCCTGATCTACGGCGTGTCGGGCCTGATCCAGGCCTACCACCTGGCCCGCAAAGAGTTCGTCTACCCGGCCATGGGCGGTTCGGCGCACAACCTGGGCATGATCGTGACCGTCCTGGCCCTATCTGACCGGCTGGACGTATCGAGCCTGGCGCTGGGCGTGGTGGTGGCGGCCACCGCGCAGCTCCTGGTGCAGCTGCCGGGCCTGCGCGGGGCGCGCCTGCGCGTACGGGTAGACTGGCACCATCCGGTCGTCCGCCGCATTCTGCGGTTGTACGCGCCGGTGGTGCTGAGCATCGTCGTGGCGAACGTTGGCATCGTCATAGACCGCAACCTGGCCTCGCGCACGCTGCCCCAGGCCCTCACCTGGATGACGCGGGCCACCGAGCTGATCCAGATCTCGCTGGGGTTGGTGTCGATGGCCATCTCGATGGCCGTCCTGCCGACCCTCTCGCAGATCGACGCGCGCGTCGAGCTGGACCGCTTCAAGCGCACCTTCACGGGGGGCCTGCGCCTGGTGATCGCCGTGATCATCCCCGCGTCGGTAGGACTCTTGGTACTGGGGGAGCCGATCGTCCGGCTGCTCTTTGAGCATGGCGAGTTCACCCCGGCCGACACGGCGCAGGTGTCGCGGGCGCTCCTGTACTACCTGCCGGGGCTGCCGTTTGCGGCCATCGACCTGCCCCTGGTGTTCGCCTTTTATGCCCAGAAGGACACCGTCACCCCGGTGATCGTCGGGATCCTGGGCGTGTTGGTGTACCTGCTGGTGGGCCCACTGCTGGCCTTTGTGGCGGGGTGGGGTTACCTCGGCCTGGTGCTGGCCAACTCTGCACAACTGATCAGCCATGCGCTGATCATGCTGTTCGTCTTTGCGCGCAGGTTTGAGGGTCTGGGCGGCTATGCCGTGTGGAGCACGACGGCCAAGGCCGCGGTGGCCTCCGTGGCGGTGGGGGCGCTGGCGCTGGGTAGCTACACCCTGTTGCAGGCGATCAGCCCACTCCCCGGCTTGGCCAATGAGGTGCTCCTGGTGGCGGTGCCCGGGGCGTTGGGGGCTGGTGGGTACATCCTGGCCGCACGCGCCCTGGGGCTGGAAGAGATCACCGCCCTGGCCGGCATGCTCCGGCGGCGCCTGGCCCCCTCACGGCCCGCCTGAGCCTGGGCGGTTCGGCGGGCGGACCTGTCCGACTGGCCAGTCTCGGTTCCCCTCCTCTGCACGGTGCCCCGCGTGTGCTCCGCTCCTATAGTGACCCTGCAAGTGGGCCATCTGTGGGGTAGAGTCGAGGATAGGAGGGGGCCGTGGCAACCATGCAGGCTACCAACAACGCGTCTGTGTACCGTGGGCCGTCTCTCGCGGCGCGGATCAGCTACGTCGCCGCGATCATCGTAAACGTGATCCTGTGGGTGATCGCCCACCAGCTGCTGGAGTGGGGCATCCCTTTCGTTACCGCGGACTGGCCTGACGTGCTGTGGGCCGTCCGCCTCTCTCTGGGGGCGAGCATCGTCGCCAACGCCCTCTACCTGTTCTACGATGCGCGCTGGTTCCGCCGCCTGGGAGACATCGTCACGGGCAGCGCGGCGCTCATGTCTCTCGTGGTCATGTTCGTGATCTTTCCCTTCGCACTGCCGATCAACCTGATGCAGCAGTGCTTTCGCCTGGGCCTCCTGGCGCTGGCCATCTGCCAGGGGATTGCCATCCTGGTGCACACGGTGCGCCTGCTGAGCCTGGGAGACGAGGCCTAGCGCTCCGATCGGGAGAGAACACACGACCCCGCCGCAGTGGCATCCTGCCACGCCGGCGGGGTCGCGTCGTGTACGGCGCCCGGCGCGCCGTCTACTGGGTGAACTCGAGCGCGTAGCCCACGTTCTCGCGCACCTGGTCCCGATACTTGGGGAAGACGCCCACGACAATGGCATCCCCCGGCTTGATGTGCGCGTAGGCCCAGCGGAAGGCCTCGCGGGTATCGGCCGGGGTGGTCGTATTGCGGTTGGCAGCCAGGATCTTGAAGGCCAGCACCGTCTTCTCGGTGGCCAGGATGCGCTTGGCCATCGCCTCGCGGTCCTCGTCAAAGAACAGGTCCTGCTCGGTGGCGATGCCGCCCGCCACGATGGCCCCGTCCCGCGGCTTGCGGTTCAGGTTGTACAGGCAGGCCATGTAAAAGTCCACGTCCCAGCCGCGCTCCTCGATATAGTCGATGACCTCGGGGATGTGCGTGCCGACGCCCACCTGCAGCCCCTCGTCGCGCATGCACTGCAGGAGGGGGCGGACCTCGTCGATGCGCCCTTCCAGCCACAGGCGGTCGGTGCGGCTGCCATGGTGGTAGGCCCCGATCGCCCCGCAGGCGGCGATCTGCCGCACGTTGCCCGGCAAGTCGGCGAGTTCGGAGGCGGTCTGGGCGATCCAGTCCATCGTCCCGCCGCGGTTACGGTACTCGCGCAAGACGCGCATCAGGTGCCGGTCCGCGCGGGTCTGGACGGTCTTCATCCCCAGGCTCTGGCAGCGCAGCAGCGTGCCCACGATGCGGTCGGCCGTGAAATAGTCGGCCATCTCCTCGCTGAGGGCCGAGGAATAATGCGAGTTACCGCTGAAGGGGTTCCCGCCGACGATCAGGCGCGAGACCCGCGTGGGGCCAAACGGAACGGTGGGCAGTACAGGCATGAGCACCCTCCCAACATGGTGACGCAGTTGCCGTCATGTTACGCACGCGGCCGATGGCGGTCAACTCTTGCCCGGGCCACGCCTTGCCCCGGCCGTCGCCGCCGTGCTATACTCGTCAGGAGAGAGAGGCACCGCCGCATCACCACGTCCGAAGGCCCCCGGCCCGTCGAGTAGCCCCTGCGATCGAGGTGACCACCATGGACCGAATCCCCACCGTGGCTGGCATGTTCTACCCGGCCGGAGAGGCGGCCTGCCGCCGCGAGGTCGAGGCGTTCCTGCGGGCTGTCGATGCGGAGGCGCCCGAGAGGCCGATCCGCGCGGGCTTGGTGCCGCACGCCGGCTGGGCCTACTCGGGCGCGACGGCGGCCCACGTCTTTAGCGTCCTGGCCCAACAGCAGGCCCCCGAGACGGTCATCCTGTTCGGCGCGGTACACTCCTGGGGCGTGTCGCGCCCCAGCGTCTACCCGGACGGGAGTTGGCGGACGCCCTTGGGTCCGCTGGCCGTTGACGCGGAACTTGCCGTGCGGCTGCTGGCGGAGGGCGCTGGCGTCGTGGTCGGCAGTGCGGACGCCCATGCCGACGAGCACTCCATCGAGGTGCAGCTCCCCTTCGTCCGGCACCTGTTCCCTGAGGCGCTCATCCTCCCGATCGCCGTGCCGCCGGTGGGCGACGCGGCGCAGGTGGGCGCCGTTGCCGCGGCCGCCGTGCGGGCTCTCGGCCGGCGTGCGGTGGCCCTCGGCAGCACCGACCTCACCCACTATGGGCCGCGCTACGGGATGGCGCCCGCTGGCGTCGGCCAGCCCGGCCTGCGTTGGGCCCGCGACAACGACGCCCGCATGCTCGACCTGGCCGTCGACCTGGCCGACGACAAGGTCCTGGCCGAGGCGCGCGGCCACCACAACGCCTGCGGGGCGGGGGCCGTCGCCGCCGCTATCCGCTTCTCTCGGGCGCTGGGGGCCACCCAGGGGCAGCTGCTGGACTATACCACCTCCTACGACGTGATGCCCGAGGGGATGCCGTCGGACCTGGTGGGCTATGGCGCGGTGATCTATTACTAGGCCGCGGGGACCGCAGATGACCATTTCAGAACCCGACACCGCCGGCCGCCGTTCAGAAGAGACGGGCGCGCCGGGCTACGCCGTCGTGGTGGTGCGCAGCCCCGTGCAGCGCCGCGTGACCTCCGCGGAGGCCGCTGACGTCGGCGACGACGAAGACCACCTGGCGCGGGCCTTTCACTACCGCATCCCCCCCGCACTCTGCGGCCAGTTGCGCGCCGGGCAGCTGGTCTGGGTGCCGTTTGGGCCGCGGACGCTGCAGGGGATCGTCATGGCGCTCGACGAGCGCTCGCCCGTCGCGGAGACCCGTGATGTGCTGCGCATCGCCGACCCGGAGCCCGTCCTGGCGCCCGAGCAGCTCGAGCTGGCCCACTGGATCTCCGACTATTACCTCGCCCCGGTCCACCGCGTGCTGGAGGCCGTGCTGCCCCCCGGCGTCACCCAGGAGGTTGACGTCGTCGTGGCGGCGGCGGCAGGGGCCTCCTCGGGGGGCCTGGGCCCCGCCCAGGCCGAGTTGCTCGAGACCATTCGCCGCGAGGGACCGCTGACCCAGCGCCGCCTCGGCCGCCGGACCCAGGTCAAGAGCTGGCGTGGCGCCCTCACCGCCCTGGTTGACAAGGGGCTTGTAGAGCGCCGTGAGGAGGTGCGCCCGCCGAGCGTGCGCCCCATGCGGGTGCAGGCCGTCCGCCTGCGCGAGGGGCTCCGCGAAGAGGAGTGGCCCCCCGAGCGGGCCTTCGCGCAGCGCCGTGTGCTAACGACCCTGGCCGAGCGCGACGATCGAGAATGGCTGGCCCTCGGCGACCTGGCCAGCGAGGCCGACGTCACGGCGGCGGCCGTCCGCGCCCTGGTGAGCAAGGGCCTGCTGGAGATGACCGAGCGGCAGGTCTGGCGCGACCCGCTGGCCGGCCAGAACTTCGTGCCGGTGATCCCCCCGCACCTGACCCCCGAACAGGAGATCGTCTGGCAGGCCGTACGCGCGGACCTCGACGGCCGAGGGCGTACCACGTTCCTGCTGCAGGGCGTTACCGGTAGCGGCAAGACCGAGATCTACCTGCGGGCGGTGCGGCACGTTCTGGCGCAGGGCCGCTCCGCCATCGTCCTGGTGCCCGAGATCGCCCTTACGCCCCAGACCATCCGGCGTTTTGGGGCCCGCTTCCCCAGCAGCCTGGCGGTGATGCACTCCCGCCTGACGCCGGGAGAGCGTTACGATCAGTGGCGCCAGATGCGGTCGGGCGACCTGCGGGTGGTGGTGGGGGCGCGGTCGGCCATCTTTTCTCCGCTGCGCGACCTGGGGCTCATCGTGTTGGATGAGGAACACGAGTGGTCGTACAAGCAGGAGCAGACGCCCTGCTACCACGCCCGCGACGTGGCCGTACGCCTCGCGGCGCTGACCGGCGCCACCTGCATCCTGGGGAGCGCCACGCCCTCGCTGGAGGCGGCCTACCGCGCCGAGCGGGGCGAGTTCGTGCGCCTGTCTATGCCCCGCCGCATCATGGGGCACCGCCGCGCCGTGGAAGAGCAGGCCGCGCACCTGCACGCTGTCCAGTCTCGCTATCGCGCCCAGGCGGCCGATGGCCAGGAGGCGCTTTACGCCGAGCTGCCGCCGGTCGAGATCGTCGACATGCGCGCCGAGTTGCACCAGGGCAACACCAGCATCTTTTCACAGGCCCTGCACGAGGGGCTGCAGAGGACCCTGGCGCTGCGGCAGCAGGCCATCCTGTTCCTCAACCGGCGCGGCACGTCCACCTTTGTGATGTGCCGGGATTGCGGCTACGTGGTCAAGTGTCGCCGCTGCGAGCTGCCCTATACCTACCACGCGTCGACGCAGAACCTGGTCTGCCACCACTGTAGCGGCCAGGCGCCGGTGCCGTCGCGCTGTCCCGAGTGCGGCAGTGCCCGCATCAAGTACTTTGGCGCGGGGACGGAGCGCGTCGAAGAGATGGTGCGCGAGCGCTACCCGGAGGCACGCGTGGTGCGCTGGGACCTGGATACCACCGGCGGCCGCCTCTCACACGAGCAGATCCTGGACCGCTTTATCCGCGGTGAGGCGGATATCATGGTCGGCACGCAGATGATCGCCAAGGGGCTGGACCTGCCCAAAGTCACCCTGGTGGGGGTGATCAGCGCCGACACGGTGATCAACCTGCCCGATTTCCGCGCTGGCGAGCGCACCTTCCAGCTGTTGACGCAGGTGGCCGGGCGGGCCGGGCGGAGCGTGCTGGGGGGGCGGGTCGTGATCCAGACGTACACGCCCTGGCACCCCGCCATCCAGGCCGCCGGCCGGCACGACTACGAGGCCTTTTACGAGGGGGAGATGCGCTTCCGCCGGGAGCACTGGTACCCGCCTCTCAGCAGGCTGGCCCGACTCATCTTCCTGCACCCCAGTGAGGCGCGCGCCCGCGAGGAGGCCGCGAGCCTG
>JAAZBY010000365.1 GCA_012513595.1 Chloroflexota bacterium | reverse complement strand
TGGGCAGCCGATTGAGCACCGCACAGCAAGCCATCAGCAGCGCCCCCCGCACCAGCCCCCGGCCAAGCCGGCCCGGCCGCCCCACGGGGAGCGCGTTCTGCAGCCCTCTCCAGCCCCGCAATCTTGGCACGCTCCTGGCGATATGGTATACTGTATCGGCCTTCGCCCCAGTAGCCCAGAGGATAGAGCAGAGGTTTCCTAAACCTTGTGTCGGGGGTTCGACTCCCTCCTGGGGCGCCTGCGCCCCCCGCCTTACCGGGGGGCGCCGCTGTTTTCCAGCGCAGGATACCACGCCTTGCGGCGAGGGCCAAGGACCTGCCCCTTGGCGGGCGCGAGTGTCGCTTCCAGGATCACTCCCAGCGAAAGAGCCGGGCCGCAAGCAGGGTCCCTACCACTACCAGGGCGCCCAACACCGCTACCTCCTTCAGGTGGCTGCCCCAGGGGTCGCCTACCCACAGGCCCCTCAAGAGCGTTACCACATGCGTGAGCGGCAGGACCTCAGAGAACCGTCGGATCCCCGGGGGCAAGAGCTCCCGTGGCATGCCCGCCCCCGACAGAAAAAGCATCGGGTAAAAGATGGCCATCGCCACGATCTGTGTGCTGCGAGCCGTAGGCAGCAGCGCCCCGAGCAGGAAGCCCAGAGCATAAAAGCCCAGGCAACTCAGCAGAAAGCCCAGCGCAAAGCCCCCGGCGCGGCCGTGGAACGTCAACCCGTACAGCACGACGCCGACCAGGATCAGCAGGGCCATGCCGAGGATCGTCATGGCCAGCATCACCGCTCCTTGGGCCACCAGGATCGTGACGGGCGCGACCGGCGTGACCCGGTAGCGCCGCAGGACGCCCTTTTCTCGGTAGCCCGCCACGGTGATGGGCAGCGACATCAGGCCCGTGGTGCCGATGATCATGGCGGTGTACGCAGGGACCGAGACGTCGATGGTGCCGAGGCCACCAAAGATATCGGCCGGCTCGTTGCCATAGATGCTCCCGAACAGGAGCAGGAGCAGCACCGGAAAGGCCAGGCTGAAAAAGAGGCCGATCGGTTCCCGCGCGAACAGCTTGAACTCGGCCCGGACCAGGCGCAGCAAAGCAACCATAGCAGCATCTCCTTCAGTCGCGCATCTCCCGTCCGGTCAGAGACAGGAACACGTCCTCCAGGTTGGCCTGCTCGGTGCGGAGGTCGCGGAAGCGGATGCCCGTAGCCAGCAGCCGCTCCACAACATCGACGACCAGGCGCTCGTCACGGCCGTACACAATAGTGCGGGGGCCGTAAGCCTCCACGCGGATGACGCTGGCCAGCTCCCGCAGCGCGTTGGGCACGTTACCATCCTCGGAGGACAGCACCACGCGGTGTTCCACGCCCAGGTTGCGAATGAGGGCCTCGGGCGAGTCCATGGCCACGATCCTACCGTGATCGATGATCGCCACCCGATCGCACAGGCGCTCGGCCTCCTCCATGTAGTGCGTGGTGAGGAAGACGGTCTTGCCCTCGTCGCGAACCTGATGTACCAGGTCCCATATGCCGTGGCGGGCCTGCGGGTCGAGGCCGGTGGTGATCTCGTCCAGGAAGACCAGTTCTGGGTCGTTCACCAGGGCCAGGGCGATGAAGAGGCGCTGCTGCTGGCCGCCGGAAAGCCTGCAGAACATGTCGTTGGTCTTGTCGGCCAGGCCCAGCCGGTCGAGAAGGGGGCGCCAATCCACGCTGCGGGGGTAGAACGCGGCGTAGAGGTCCAACGCCTCCCAGACCTTGAGGCGGTCAGGCAAGGCGGCCCTCTGTAGCTGGGCGCCCAGGCGGGCGCGCCAGTGGCGGTCGGCCCGCCAGGGATCGTGCCCGAGCACCGTGACTTGGCCGCTGTCCGGCCGGCGCAGGCCCTCCAGGCATTCGATGGTCGTGGTCTTGCCGGCCCCGTTGGGGCCCACCAGGCCCACGATCTCGCCGGCCTGCACATCCAGGCTGACGCCGTCGACCGCGACCACCTGTCCGTAGGCCTTGCGGAGCTGGTCGACTCGGATCACTGTCTCCGCCACCGCAGTACCTCCCTGGGGTTTTCCGCCGACCGACCCTGCTCGGCGCGCATACACTCCGGGCCATCCATACACTAGCCGATGACGTGGCAACGCACACCGCTCCGGGCGCGAGACAGGGGCCTCGACGACAGGGTAGTCTTGGGCCTGGGCGTTCGGCCAGCGGGCCGGCAGAGAGGCACGCGCTCAGGGCAGGTCGCGTAGGCGCTCCAGGGCGTCTCTCAGAGGTCCGCGGAGCTCGTCGGCCAGGGCGGCGCGGCGCAGATAGGCGTCGCGGCGCGCCGGGTCGGGCTCGAACCGGCTGGTGACATGCACGGCCACGTCTACGGCGGCGGCCAGAGAGGGATAGAGGCCGGCGCCGACGCCCGCCAGGAGGGCCGCCCCCAGGGGGGCCGTGTCCATCACGCGGGGGCGTTCCACTGGGAGGCCGACGACGTCGGCCATCAGGCGCAGCCAGCGGTCGGAGGCGGCCCCGCCGCCCGCCGCGCGGAGCGTCTCGACGCCGAGGCCGGCCCGCTCGCAGCGGCTCAGCGCCTCACCGACGCCGTAGGCCAGCCCTTCGAGGATGGCGCGGATGATCTCGCCACGCGTGGTGCTGTGCCCGACGCCCAAGAGCGCCGCGCCGTCCCCCTCCTCCTCGATCTCGCCGGCCGTTCGGGAGCCCAGGGCCAGGAGGCGGGTGGGTTCCTCGGGCATCTCGCCGAGGAGGAGATCGTAGACGCCCGGGCCGCCGCGCAGGGCCTCGCGCTTCTCCAGGGGGGCCAGGTTATCGCGGTACCAGCGCAGGGTGCGCTCTCCGTAGGCGACCTCCCAGGCGCTGAGGAACAACCCCGGCGCCACGTGGTGGGCGATCGGCAGCCCCTGCTGCAGCATCAGGGAGGTGAGGGGGATGGCCTGAAACGCGGGCGCCACGCGCAGGTCGGCGCCCATCTCCAGGAGGGCCAGGCCGGCCTGGGCCACTCCGGCGCCGAGGGCTTGGCAGGCCAGGTCGTTGGCCCCCAGCACCAGGCGGGCGCCCCGCGGCAGGCCCCACTCCTGGGTGGCCCGGGCAGTGGGAGAGCCGATCGGCGTGCCGGCGCTCATGAGCTCGGGGAAGGCCCGCCGGGGCAGGCGGCAAGCCTCCAGCAACTCGCGGGCCCAGGTGCGGTAGGTCAGCGAGAGCGGGTAGGCGTGCCCGGCCTGAGAGTAGTCGCAGACGGTGGACCCGCCCAACAGCGCCCCCACCATCACGCCGAGGGGCACGAACCGCCAGGCCCGCTGGAACACCTCCGGCCGCTGGTGGCGCAGCCAGCAGAGCAGGCCCAGGGCGTCGCTATGCCCCGGCAGGCGGCCGGTGAGCTCGAAAAAGCGCTGGACGCCGAGCGCCTCCTCAGCCTCGCGCATCAGCGAGTGCTCCCCGGTCACGCCGAGCAGGCAGGGCCCCAGCGGGCGCCCCTGCGGATCGAGGGCCACGATGCCGTCCCCCGTGGCGCAGATGGCCACCGCGGCGACGGGATCGTCGCCGCAGGCGGCGATCACCTGGCGCGCGGCGTCACTGACGGCCTGCCAGACGTCCTGAATGTCGATCTCTAGCGCGGGGGGATTCTTGCTCTCCGGTCGGTAGGCACGGCCGGCCTGGGCGAGGCGCGCGCCGTCGAGGGCATAAGCTGCCACCAGGCAGCGCTTGGAACCGACCTCGACGCCCAGCAGGCTCATGCGGCATCCTCCGGCGCGTGCGGCATCCTCCGGCGCGTGCGGCATCCTCCGGCGCGTGCGGCATCCTCCGGCGCGGTGGGGGTGGGCAGCCCCATTGTACTAGACCATAACCGGGGCGTCAATGGGCCGTGGCCAGCGCCGGCCGGCCGAGGCAACCCGTCTACTGGCGGTCGGCAAGCACCGCCGGCTGGGCCGGGAAGTGCTTGAGCTCGCCGACCACGCGCGAGACGGCGTCGCGTAGGTCGGCAAAAACACCCTCGATCGGCTGAGTGGCGTCCACATTGTAAAAGCCGTACTCGCGGCCGAGCCTGCTGAATTCGGCGGCCATGCGGCGCTGGTAGGTCTGGTAGTTGCGGAAAAAGTCACTATCACCGGAAAAATCCATGCCCGACTCCCAATAGTCGAACCCGCCCGACTTGAGCGCGCGGGGGATCAACATCTCCACCGGGCAGGAGAGGTAGAACACGGCGTCGGGAACCAGGGCAAAGCCGAGGACGGAACGGATCCAGCGGCCATCCACTCCCCGCACCACAAAGCGGGCGATGAGCGAGTACACGTAACGGTCAGTCAGCACGACGAACCCGGCGCGAAGGGCCGGGATGATCTCCCGCTCCAGGCGGTCGGCCAGATCGGCGATGTAGAACAGGGCCATGGTGATCTCGCTGAGGGTGTGGCCGCTCTTGGCCTCGGCGATGCCGGTGCCGGCCAGCTCCGAGCGCTTCAGCCCGCTGGAGGAGACGGCGTACCCCTGCGACTCGAGCCACTCGCGCAGCAGGGCCACCTGGGTCGAACGGCCGACGCCATCCTGGCCCTCGACGGCGATCAGCTTGCCCGGCAGGTCGGTGCCTGCCAACCCCGGGAGGCCGCGCCCATAGAAGGTGACGTCCGTCATGATCGCTCCTCCTGAGGGGGATGGGCGAGGTAGCGCCCGGCCAGATGCTCGGCCGACAGAACACGGCTGTAGGGATTCTGCTCGGCGCGCAGGGCTCCGTCGAGGTAGGGCTGCACCACGGAGCGGACCAGTTCCTGCTGGTGCACGATGGTCTGCGTGGCGTCCACCACGTGGAGTGCGTACTCGTTCACGAGGGTCTCATACTCACGCAGGATGCGCCCCTGGAAGATGCGGTAGCACTCGTAGGGGTCGTCCGAAAGGCCCAGGTCCAGCCCGGCCTCATAGTACTTGAGCTCCGGCCGGCCGCCGATGATCCTGCGCAGCGACTCCTCAAGGGGCACGCGAAAGTAAAAGGCCACCGTGGGGCGCACGGCGAAGGAGTAGATGTCGCGCACCCACTGGCGGTCGACGCCGCGGGCGCCGTCCCTGGCAAAGGCGGTGTAGATGTAGCGGTCGGCCAGGACAATGGCGCCGGCCTTGAGGGCGGGCAGGATTTGCTGTTGGAAGCGGTGGGCGAAATCGACCGCGTGGACGAGGCAGAACGTCGTCGGCGTCAGGAGCCGCTTCTTCTTGGCGCGCTTGGTCGTCCTCTTGACCAGGGGGGATGAGTTCCACTCGCTAAAGGCGACCAGGTAGTCCGAGGCGATCAGCCACTTGTGCAAGAGGTTGAGCTGGGTGCTCTTGCCTGAGCCGTCAATCCCCTCGACGACGAACAGTTTGCCGGGAAGGGGCGTCCCATCCGGAAGCCAGGCCATCAGAGCCCTCCCTCATCTGTGGGCGCCAACGCGCTGCGCAGGTGGGCGCGGGCACCCGGCGGATGCTGCAGCCTATACGAACCTGAGGCGATTGTAGCCCTGCGGGTGTAACGCGTCAACGGAGTCTGTGGGAACAGGCGGCAGGGGGCCAGGCCAGCCCAGGCGGCAGGTTCCTGGACAGGCGCAGACCGGGACCTCAGGCCGGCACGGCTTGGCCGCACTTGGGGCAAAAGCGCGACCCCGGCCGAAGCACGCTGCCGCAGTGCGCGCAATGCAAGGCCTCACTCCGCTCGGGGAGCACGGCGCCACAGTGTGGGCAAAAGGTCCCTTCGGCGGGCAGTGGCCGGCCGCAGGCGGCGCAGGCCTGCGCCTGAGACTCGCGGCGTGCGGCCAGCAGCGCCTCGAGCTTGGCCAGCTCGTCCTTCTGTTCAGCCAGGGCGGTGCGGATGTCGACCACGTGCTGGCAGAGCGGGGCCAGCTCCGGAGAAGCGAGACGCCCGGCCGAGTGTAGGGCGACGGCCTGCACCCCCACGGCCGTGATCGTCTCGGTGAGCTGGCCGTCCAGCCGCGCGAGCTCGCCGCGGGCGCGGTTGATGGCCCGCCGCTGGTCGGCCTCCGCCATCTTTTGGCGGATCCCCTGAATGGTGCTGCGCAAGCCCCCGGGGCGGTTCAGGTCCTGCAAGAGGGACTCTGCGCGTGATTTGACGGCGCCGAACAGGTCGTCCATGGGATCCTCCTTACGTGGGGCCTACTATCTCATTACGCACGGGCGGGCGCAAGGTCGCGCGGCTTGGGCGGGCGCGATGCGCGAAAAGGGGGGCGGTTGCCGGGGTGGGCTGCCATGCTATAATGGCCTCGGGCTGGCCGGGCCGGCAGCCCCATGTTCGTGGAGTCGGGAGGGTTCTGTGGCGCACCGAGGCTGGGAGGCCGAACTGAAAGCCCTGCGCAGCGAGGCGCACGCCTCGGGCCGTGACAGGGAGCTTCGCGCCGCCGCCATCCTCCAGGGTGCCCTGGCCGACCTGGCGCCGGCCAACGCCGAGGATTGCCTGCGGCAGATCATGGCCGCCGGCCGGCGCGTGATCGCAGCGCAGCCGGCGTCCGCGGCTGTCTTTCGGCTGGTGAACGACATGCTGTGGGCCGCCTCCCAGGGCACCGATGCCGACGCCATGCGCACGCGGGCGCTGGCCAGCCTGGCCGAGCGCTACGAGGCCGGCCGCGCTGCCCAGCAGGCCTTGGCCGACCAGGCGGGGGCCTGGCTGGCGCGCTACCCGGCGGTGATGGCCTACTCGCGCAGTGAGGCGCTCGTCGCGGCTCTGCTGGGGGCCCAGGCGCGGCGCAAGGATCTGGCCGTGGTCTGCGGGGAGTCTCGCCCCGGGCTCGAGGGGCAGCTCCTTGCTCAGGAGCTGGGCAGCGCTGGCGTCCCGGTGACGCTGGGCATTGACATGGCCCTCTTTGGCTGGCTGCCTACGGTGGCGGCGCTGATCGTGTGGAGCGAAGGCGTCTCAGCGCTGGGCTTGGCCGTCAAGGTGGGCGCGCGGGCCATGTTGGAAGCGGCCGCTAATCGCGGCATCCCGCGCATCGCCCTGGCGACCACGATCGATTTCCTGCCGGCCGAGTATGTCTCGACGCCAGAGCAACCGGCCGCGGACCCGGACGAGATCATGCCGCCCACCAAGAACGTCGCCGTCCGCAACCAGACGCTGGAAGCGGCTCCGCTCGAGCTGGTCTCTTTCCTGCTCACGGAGGGGGGCCGCATGGACCTGCCCGCCGTGCGCGACGCATTGGCCGCTCTACAGGTATTCCCGGGGCTGGTAGGTGTGCCGGGCCGTTGAACCGGCCGCCGGCGGCCTGCCCGCTCGATGGCGTTTCCGCATAGCCGCGCAAGCACACACGAGGATGACGCCTACATGGCCAACGTTCTGAATCGCATCAACCTGTGGGTCCGGATCGGCGCGGCGGCCATTCTGGTCGTCGTCATCGCCATGGGGGTTCTGCAGCTTAGGAGCTTTTACCGGGACAGGGTCGGCGCCACCGCCGAGAAGGCCGTCTACGCCTACGTCGCGGCCCTCTCAGCGGGGAATCGGGCCGAGGTCTACCGCCTTACGGCCAAGGACCGCCTGACCGATATCTACGGTCGACGGATCACCGAGGGGGAGTTCCTCAAGCAGCTGGGCGCCATCACCGGCGGGAGCACCCTGCCCCTGCGCGTGGTCAAGTTGACCAAGCTCGCCGAGCAGCGCGACACGCAGTACTTTGTGGTGACCCTGGGGGCCGACGTCGGGGGAACGCAGGGCGGCAGCCGGTTGTTCCTGGAGGTCAGTCGGCAGGGCGGCGAATGGCTGGTGACCTATCCGTTCGCCATCGTCCTGTAGAGGGGGCCAGCCAGGGGGCGAGGCCGGCTGCTGTTGCTGGGAGCAGGCCCCGGGGCCCCGTCGGGCGCCGCAGCGCGGGTAGGAGGGGACAGGAGGCGCAGTGACCATCGGATCGTTCCTGATACGTGGCCGCGGGGCGATGCTCGAGTTCCTGCCCCACCCGACTCCTGAGGCCCTGGCCGAGCAGATCGTGGCCTTTTCCAACGGCATGGGGGGCACCATCGTCCTGGGGGTGGACGCTGAGGGCCACGCCACCGGCGACGCCGCCGACGACCTCGAGCCGATCTTTGTGCGCGCCCTGGGCCTCTGCGCGCCCGCCTTCCGCCCGCTCGAGCTGCCCGAATGGTCGGTGCAAGACACCTCCGGTGGCCAGGTGGTGACGGTCACCGTCCGCCCCGTGCCGAGCACGCTGCGCACCGCCCGCGGGGTCGCCTACGTGCGCTCGGGCGCGCTGAACGTACGGCTCAGCCCAGAGCAGGCCCGGCCGGCCGGCGAGAAGCCGCCGGCGCCTGACTTTGAGGGGCAGACGATGCCGGACGCCACCCTCGACGACCTGGACGAGGCCGTCATCGAGGAGTACGAGCGCAACCGCGCCAGGCGCGGCGCGCGTGCCGATGCCTTCACCCGCCTGGACCTGCTGCGCGACGCGGGCGCCGTCGATGCTGACGGGCGGCCCACCGCAGCCGGCGTGCTCCTGTTTGGCCGTCACCCCGGACGGTTTTTCCCCCAGATGGGCGTGATCCTGGTGCGCTTTCGCGGTACCAGCCTGCGCGATGCTGCCGTGGGGGGTGAGCGCTACGCCCGCCGGGTGGAGATCGTAGGGCCGGCGGCCAGGGTGGTGGAGCGCACCTGGGCCGCTCTCCTCGAGGAGATTGACCAGCAGCCGGTCGTTCTGGGCCTCGAGCGGCGCGAGCGGCACGCCTACCCCCTGGAGGCGGTGCGCGAGGCGGTCGTGAATGCCGTCTGCCACCGGGACTATGGCATTCGGGGGCAACGGATCGAGCTGCGCCTCTTTGACGACCGCCTGGAGATCATGTCTCCCGGGGGCCTGCCGGGGCACATCACCCTGGACAACATCCTCGACGAGCACTATTCCCGCAACCCGCGGCTGGTGCGCGGCCTGTTCTACTGGGGGTATATCGAGGAACTGGGCCAGGGCGTGGACATCATCTACGAGGCGATGCGGCGCGACCACCACCCCGCCCCCGAGTTCCGCGATACGGGGCGCGTTTTTACTGTGACGCTGTACAACGCCGTCGATGATCTGGAGGCAGAGTACGAGGGCGTGCTGAACGAGCGGCAGATCCTGGCGCTGCGCTACCTCGGTGAGCACGAGCGGATCACCAACCGCACCTACCAGGCGCTCTGCACCGACGTCTCCAGCGAGACGCTACGCCTCGACCTGCGCGATATGGTGGAAAAGGGATTCCTTCTCAAGATCGGCGACAAGCGCGGCACGTTCTATGTGCGCAAATGAGCCAGGGAATCCCCAAGTTATCCCAAACTGTATCCCAAGTATCCCAAGTCCGCGCTTGGGTTATCCCCGGCTCATTCCTCGCTCGGCGCCTCGTGCGGCTCCGTGAGAGAGCCCAGCAGCCACTTGGGCAGGCGGCCGCGCACGTGGATGCCCTCCTCCCCGTAAGAGATATCCTCGATGATCCCCTGTTTGTGCCAGAGGTTGAGCGCCTCGCCGGAATCGTAAGGCAGCAGGAGGTCGGCCTCAGCCATCTGCTCGGCCAGGGAATCCTCCACGGCGCTCAGCAGCTCGGCGATGCCGACCCCCTGCTGCGCCGAAACCGGCACCACCCGGCCAAACTCGTGGCGCAGCGCTTGCAGGCGGCTTTCGCGCATGGCAAAGCGCCCGCCACCGCCGGGTTCGAGTTCCGTCTCGGGGTCGACCAGGTCGACCTTGTTGAGGGCCACCAGGGCCGGCTTGTCCCCTGCCTCGATCTCCGCGAGCACGTGCCGGACGGCGTCCACCTTGCTGAGCATGTGGGCGTCGCTGACGTCGACCACGTGCATGAGGATATCCGCGTCGCGGACCTCCTCGAGGGTGGCGCGGAAGGCGGCTACCAGCTGGGTGGGTAGCTTCTGGATGAACCCGACCGTGTCGGTAAAGAGGGCTTCCTTGCCACTGGGGAGCACCACGCGGCGGGTGGTGGGGTCTAGCGTGGCGAAGAGCTGATCCTGCACCAGCACCGCCGACCCGGAGATGCGGTTGAGGAGGGTGCTCTTGCCGGCGTTCGTGTAGCC
>JAAZBY010000037.1 GCA_012513595.1 Chloroflexota bacterium | reverse complement strand
TGACCCCCGGGGGTCTTGGCCCGCAGACGGGCTCGGGACCCCGGGGGTCTGAAGGCGGCGAGCCCGACTGCTGCGATCCGGCGAACCCGCGTCCGTCCGGCTGCGTGGTCGCTATGGCGTCGTCACGTGCGTCGGGACGCACACCGCCAGGCGTGAAAACGAGGTGCGCGCGGCGGGCCGATTGGGAGTTGTCATGTGCGCCGGGCCGCACACCGGCAGGCATGAAAACGGGGCGCGCGGCGGGCCCCGCTCGCAGCAGCGAGGGCTGCCGTCCTCAGACCCCCGGGGTCCCGAGCCCGTCTGCGGGCCAAGACCCCCGGGGGTCGTGACGGAGTCGGCCGCCAGCACGCTCCGCAAGCCGGCTTTAGCCGGCGTTCCTTGTAGGGCGGGGTCTTGCCTGCCCCCCGAACGGGGGGAGCCCCGCCCCGGCGGCCGCGAGGGGCGCCGTCGCACGCTAGGCCCGCGGTCGGCCAGGCGCCCGCGGCCGCGCGGCCGCGGCAGGCATCCGGCCAAGCCGCGGCGAACGCCGCCAGGAGGAGAACCACCATGTTGTCCTTCGATGAGCTCTACGCCCGCGCCCGCGCCGTCGTCAACCCGCGGCGCCTGTCCGACGATGTCGAGGTCGGCGGCGTCGGCGCCGCGGTGCTGGCCGAGTCGGGCCGGGTCTACACCGGCGTGTGCATCGATTCGTCCTGCTCGATGGGCTTTTGCGCCGAACACGCCGCCATCGCCGCATTGGTGACGGCCGGCGAATCGGGCCGCATCGTCCGCATGGTCGCCGTCGGCTGGGACGGCCGCATCATGCCGCCCTGCGGCCGCTGCCGTGAGTTCGCCCGCCAGATGCACGCCGACAACGGCGCCACGGAGGTCCTCGTCGCCGAGGGGCGCATCGTCCCGCTCGAGGACCTCCTGCCCTTTGACTGGCACTGACCGCCGCCCTGCGTTACCCTGCCGCTTTCGCCGTCCACCCACTGAGGAGGCCCCTGCCCATGAACATCGTCGCCATGCGTAACGAGGACCTGCCCGCCCTGCTGGACCTGATCAGGGTCCTCGCTTTGCACCCCATCGACGAGGCCGCCTTCCTGCGCATGAACACCATCGAGGACCTCACCTCGCCCGAGGACCTGCGCCTGCTGGCCTGGCAGGACGGCCGGCTGGCGGGGTTCCTGCTCGGCTGCGTGCGGAACATCCGCAACACGGCGGGGCCGGTGGGGGTGATCAAGCTCTTCGGCGTGCACCCCGCCTACCGGCGCCGGGGGATCGCCACGGCTTTGTTTGACGAGGTCGAGCGGCGCTTTGCGGCGCGGGGGCTGGGGCTCTACGCGGCCGAGGGGGTCGGCCCGCACTGGTTCTTTGCCGGCGTGGAGCTGAACCAGACGGCAGCCATCTCGCTCCTGCTCCACCGCGGCTACACCACCGACCGGGTGGCCCGGGTGGACATGCGCGTGGACCTGGCCACCGCCGACCTGGACACGTCCGCCGCTGAGGCGGCCCTGGCGGCCGAGGGGATCGCCCTGCGCCGCGCCGACGCCGGCGACGTGGCCTCGACCTTGGCCCTGGTGGAGGAGCACTTTTCCCCGGGCTGGCGCATCGAGGTGGCTGACATGGAGCGGCACTCGCCCTGGCCGCTGTTCGTGGCCGCCACGGCCGAGCGGGTGGTGGGGTTTGCGGCCACCGAGGTGTCGGGCCCGCGGCGCTTTGGGCCGACGGGCACCGACCCGGCCTACCGGCGCAAGGGGATCGGCGGGGCGCTCCTGAAGATGTGCATGCGCGACCTGCGCGAGCGGGGGGCCGCGGAGAGCGAGATCGGCTGGGTGGGGCCGATCGGGTTCTACGCCCGGGCAGTGGGCGCCGAGGTCCACCGGGCCTACTGGTGCTTCCGCAAAGAGGCTGCGGCGGTAGAGTAGGGCGGGCGGCGGCCCCGGCGTAGGACGGCAATTCTATCATTGTCATTCCGAGCGGAGTCTGCGGAGCGAGGGACGACAAGGCGCGAGGCTCGCCGCGGCCGTTCGGCCGGCCAGCCGCGAGCCTCTGCGCCGGCCCAGAGGTCTGCCGCGCGGCTTCGCGGGCCCTGCCGCGCCGGAGCGGCGCTGGGGCGCCGCACTCCATATCGGTCCGCCGCGCCGCCGCGCCGGCGCCCCCCCTTTACACCGCCCGCGCCTTCCACTGCCCGCCGCGGAAGCGCCAGGTCACCACGACGGCCGCCAACACCGCCGCGATCCCCATGCCCACCCACAGGCCCGCCGGGCCCAGCCCCAGCCCCTGTGAAAGCGCCCAGGCCAACGGCAGCTGCAGCCCCCACACCGCCAGCACGTTGATCCACATCGCCGCTACCGCATCACCCGCGGCGGAGAGCGCCCCGGTCATCACCAAGAGCCAGCCCTGCCCGGCGATCACGGCGATCATGTAGTACAAAATCCCCGCCGCCCCGGCGATGATGTCCGGCCGCTCCTCGAGGAGCGTCAGCAGCGGCACGGCATAGGTGGCCATCACCGCCAGCAGCCCGGCCGACAGCCCCGCGGCCGACACGGCGCCCAACAGCGCCGCCCGCTCGGAGCGCTCCGGCCGGCCGGCGCCCTGGTTCTGCCCCACCAGCGTCGTCGAGGCCGTGGAGATGCCCATGTACACCCCGCGCATAAAGCCGATCAGGCGGGTGGCCAGCGAATAGCCGGAGAGGACCTGGTCTCCGAAAGCGCTCACCAGCCGCAGCATGAGGGCCTCGGCCATGTTGGGGGAAAAGCGCTGCGCCATGGTCGGCGCCGCAATCCGCAGGATGCGCCGCAGCATCCCCCAGTCAGGGCGCAGGTGCCGCCACTGCAGGCGCACCCCGGCCGTCCCCCGCAGGAGCGTCACCATCTGGGCCGCCACGCCGGCGGCGCTGGCCAGCACCGCGGCCCAGGCCGAGCCGCGCACCCCCATGGCCGGCAGCGGCCCCACCCCGCGCACCAGGAGCGGCTCCAGCGTCAGCCAGATGAGGATGTGCACGATCGAGATGCGCAGCGTGGCCTGCGGGTGGCCGGCCCCCTTGATCACCGCGTTCATGGTGGGCAGCACTTCCATGAACACCAGCCCCCAAAAGATCACCGTGACGAACTGGACCGCCTCTTCGAGCACCTCGCCCGAGGCGCCCATCCAGCCCAGGAAGGTGCGCCCCATCAGGAGCCCCAGCGCCGCCAGGGGCAGCACCGCCGCCAGCACCAGGAGCAGCGTCTGCATCACGGCGCGGTTGGCCAGGTCCTGCTCGCGGGCGCCCACGTGGTTGGCGACCACGGCCATCCCGCCGGTGGAGAGGCCCATCATCGGGGAGATCAGCACGATGCGGAGCGAGGTGCCCAGCACCGCGGCCGACAGCGCCGTGCCCGAGACCTGGCCCAACCAGAGGGCGTTGGAGAGGCCGGTGGCGTTAAAGAGCAGCGACTCGGCGGCGGCCGGCAGAGACAGCGCCGCCAGCCAGCGTCCCAGGCTGCCCTGGGTCAGGTCGCGTCGGGGTCGGCCTTCGGCGGCCACGGAGAGGGCAGGCGCGGGGGCGCCCAGGGGCGTCGTCAAGGGGGTGTCCTCCTCATGCGCAATGCGCCCATTGTAGCGGGCGGGTGGGGCGCGTCAACAATCCGCCCGGCACCTTTGTAGAGTAAACCGCTTGACAACGCCGCCCCCCTGGGCGCATAATGGGGGCGCCCGTACCCGTGGGCGGGGGACCGGCTGGCCCCGCCCGCGTCCGAGCGAGGATAGTATACTGAGTCGCCTGTGTGGCCGCAGCGCGCCGCCGGCCGCCCGCCGGGGGAGGGAGGGACCCATGGACGTGACCAAGAGCCGCCCGCGCCGCAGGGGGCGCGCGCCGAGGGTGCTGGCCGCCCTCTTGGCCGGGATCATGGTGGCCGCGGCCGCCGCACCGGGGGTGGGGGCGGCCGGGGGAGCGTCGACGGCCGGGATCGTCTCACGGGGCGGCGCCGTCATGGGCAGCCTGACCTTGACGCCCCTGGCCGACGGGCGCGCCGTCGTGGACCTGGCCGTGCGCGGGTTTGACCCCGTGGCCGGCGAGCACCGCCTGGTGCTCACCGATGCGGGGCGCTGCGTGCCGCCGGCGTTGGGCCCGGCGGGCAACGTCATTGCGGTGCTGCCGGCCGTGCGCTTGGCCGCGGACGGCTCCGCCACCTACCGCGCCACGAGCGACCCGCTCCCCTGGGCGCTCCTCTCCGACGCGGACGGGGCCGGCGTGCTGCTGTACGCCGACCAGAACCCGGCGGGTGAGGTGATCGGCTGCGCGGCGCTGGCCCCCGGGCCGGGGGCGCCGCCGGCCCCGGCGCCGCCCCCCGTGACGCCGCCGGCCGGCTATGGCCCGGCCACGACGGTGACCGCCGGGGCGGGGCTGCGCGTGCGGGCCGCGGCGGGCTTGGGCGCGGCGGTGTTGGCCGTGTTGCCGCGGGGGGCGCTGGTCTACCGCGGGGCGGCCACGACGGTGGCGAACGGCATCCTGTGGGCCGCCGTGTGGGCGCCGCGCGGGGGGCGGCCGGTGGAGGGCTGGGCCGCGGCCAGCTACCTGGGCGGGGGCGCCCCGGCGCCGCACCCGGTTCCCACGTCGCCTCCCCCGCCCACGCCGACGCCTCCGCCCGGCCCCTGGCCGCCCGCGGGGCTGCGCTACATGGTCACGGCGCAGGGCGGCCTGCGCCTGCGCGACGGGCCGGGCCTGGGGTACCCGGTGCGCTGCGCGGTGCCCTACGGCACGGTGCTGTACGGCAGCGGCGCGGAGGGCTATGCCGACGGCCTGCACTGGGCGGAGGTCCGCCTGCCGGCCGGCGGCGCCCTGTGGGCAGCGCGCGACTACCTCTACCCCTTCTAGCGCCCCCGGCCTCGCGTGACCATGGGAGGAGAAGAGAAGAAGGACAGGATTAACAGGATGGACAGGATTGGTAGATTGTTGCGGAGGCAGTGTCGCGGCGAGCACAGGATTACCCATATCCTCAATCCTGTAAATCCTGTAAATCCTGTAAATCCTGTGAGTCTTTTCGTGAAGAGAAGAGAAGAAGGACAGGATTAACAGGATTGACAGGATTGGAAGACTGTTGCGGAGGAAGTTCCTTTCCGGGCACGGGCTTGTCCGTATCCTAAATCCTGTGAATCCTGTTAATCCTGTCTGTCTTCTCCATCCTGCGCGTCCTGCGGCGGGCTGCGCGTCCCGCGACGGCGTCTTGCCCTGGACCCCGTCCTGCTATACACTGTTGGGAAGGTCGGCGGGCGCCCGCTGACCAGATCTAGGAGGCCGACATGACCACTCTGGAGACGGCCAACGGCCAGTTCCAGCC
>JAAZBY010000364.1 GCA_012513595.1 Chloroflexota bacterium | reverse complement strand
TGCCGGTGTGCGGCCCGGCGCACATGACGACTCCAAATCGGCCCGCCGCGGGCGCCCGCCGTGGTCATGACGGCTCTGGCTGTGGGGGGGGGACCACGGACCTTGCGCGGCGCCCACTCGGGGACGCTGCGCGCGGCGCTACACGCTTGACAGGCCCCGCCGGCCTGCCCTAGAATCGCGACGCTGCGGCCCGCAGAGCTACTGTTCGGGCTGTAGGGATCACCGCGTCTGACGAGTCACGGAGGATTCTCAGGATGAAGGAACCACTACCCCACCATGGCCTGACCCAGGCGGCCGCCCGCCAGGGCTGGCGCCTGCTGGAGCACGCCCAGCGCGGAGACACCTACCTGTCGGAGCGCACCGTTTTTCGCGACACGTCGACCGGCTGCCTGGCCTGGCGCATGACCTGCGACCCGGCGGTCGACGTCGACGACTACTATGACATCCCCTCCTGGAACGCCGATGGCTCGGTGATCGGCTTTTGGTCGTGGCGGGACGGGGAGAAGGCCCGCTGGCTGATGGACGCCAACGGCGCCAACCTGCGGCCGATGCCGACCCCGCCCGACGGCCAAGCGATCCACACCGGCTACTGGAGCGTGATCCATCGCGACCGCTACTACTATGCCGTGGTCGACGAGACCCACACCCGCGTGCTGGCCCTGAACCCCTTCAGCGGGGAGGTGCAGGAGATCGTCGCGGTGCCGGGCGACCTGGGGCAGATGATGCCGCCGCATCCGCGCGAGGAGCATTTCCTCTTTGGCAAGCGGCAGGACCACCCGGGCCAGACCCAGACCTACAACCCCGAGATCACCGACGAGGCCTCCTGGATCTACGTGGTCTCGGTGACGGGCGAGGTGCAAGAGATCACGCTGGAGCGCCGCTGGCATCGGCTGCGCTTCACCAAATCGGACGATCTGCGCATCTTTTTCAACTACGACCGGCCGCGCACCCAGTACACCATCCTGCCCGATGGCAGCGACCGCCACGAAATCCCCTACACCGGCGGCCACCCGGATTGGCCCATGGGCGGCGGGGAGCTGACCTTCTTTGCTGAGGGGTCGATCTGGGGCGTCCGCTATGACGGGACGGGGCGGCGCGAGGTGCTGCGCCTGGGGAGCGGCGGGCACGGCGGCCCCTGCCGGGATGGCAAGTACTTTGTGACCGATACGCACGGCGGAGCGGAGCCGCTCTTCCCCGAGTCGGTCCTCTACCTGCGCACCGACGGATCGGGCGTGGCGCACCCGGTGTTCCGGCATCAGTCGTCGTTCTATGCGCACACGCAGCTGTGGCACCCGGACCATCACTCCACCCATGCCCACCCGGTGGCCAGCCCGGACGGCACCAAGCAGATCTTTAACAGCGACATGCTCGGCGAGTTCACCGATATCTATGTCGCCGTGAACCGCCTGCCCGATCCGCCGCGCGACCTGGTGGCCCGGCTCGACGGGCGCTCGGTGGTGCTGACCTGGAAAGAGCCGGAGCAGGCCCGCGAGCTGGCCGGCTACAACGTCTACCGGTACGACGAGGATACCGGGGCCTGGAAGCAGCTGTCGTACCTGCCGCAGCGGGGCACCGCCTGGCGCGGCCCGCAGCGCAAGACCGCGGCCTACTATGTGGTGACGGCTGTGGAGCACTCGGGGCTGGAGAGCCGCCCCTCCAACCAGATCTACCAGCTGGGCAACGAATACTGGGACGGCACGGTGCGCTTTACCTACGAGGCCGAGGCGGGCACGTTGACCTGGCCGATGCACGAAAAGATGGACCAGGAGGGCGCCTCAAACCTGTACTACGTCGGCTGCGCCGGCGGCCAGGCGGGCGGCAGCGTGGCGATCGAGGCGGCCCTGCCGGCCTCGCGGCAGTTCCGGCTGTGGGCGCGGGTGCGCGGCCAGGGGGCGCTGGACGCCTCGCTGGACGGCGCCGAGTGGGGCTCGGCCCCCTGCGCCGGCGAGGCCTGGGAATGGGTGGCCGCGGGGGAGCCGCGCATGATCATGTCGGGCAGCCACGTCATCACCTTCACGCCGACCGCCGGCGGCGAGGGCCTGGACAAGATCCTGATCACCGATGACCTGGAACTGACGCCCGAGGGGCCTATGGGCCTTGACGAGGCGGCGCCCGATGTTCCGAGCGGCCTCCGGGCGGAGCCGGCCGGGCCCAACGGGCTGCTGCTGGCCTGGGATGAGGTCAAGGCGAACGACCTGGACCACTACAACGTGTACTGCGGGCGGACGGCCGAGTTCGCGTGCACGCAGGAGGCCCTGATCGGGTCGCCCTCGGAGCACGAGTTCGTCGACTGGGGGCTGGAGCCGGGCGGCACCTACTGGTACCGGGTCACCTCGGTGGACCGGCACGGGAACGAGTCAGCCCCGGGCGAGCCGCTGGAGGGGGCCGTGCTGGCCGTGGAGCCGGCGGTGCACCTCCTGCTTGAGGCGGGCCAGGCCAAGCGGCGTAACATGGAGCTGGAGCAGGTCGCCGCCGTGCAGGGGCAGGCGCTGGTGCCGGGGCCGCGTGACGAGGAGCCCAGCGCCGAGTGGCGCGTCAACCTGCGCCAGGAGGGCGTGTTCGCCCTGTGGGGCCGCTCGACGCATCAGCGCGAGGAGCCGGCCGAGTTCGACGTGCTGCTGGATGGCGAGGCCATCGCCCGCTGGCAGGTCTGGGGCCGCTGGGGCGAATGGCTGTGGTCGCCGATGGGCAAGAAGGTGACGGGCAGCCCGGAGCTGTTCCGGATCGGCGCCGGCCGGCATACGCTGCGCCTGGTGCCGCGCACGCCTTGGGCGCGCATCGCGGATGTGGTGCTTAGCAGCGATCCGGCCTGGTGGCCGGTGACCGGCTTTCGGGGCAGTAACCAACCGGTATAGATAGATGAGGCCCGCCTCGTGCGCTCGGAGGCGGGCCGCCAAGACGCAGGAGATAGGACGCAAGGTATGTCTACCAGGTCTCGCAGTGGGAAAGAAGCCCTGATCTACCACGACGTGGTGACGGGTCGCCGGGTGTTGCAGCTGACCAACGCGACGTGCCGCTCGGTACACGGATACTATGACCTGCCGCCCTGGTCGCGCCAGACGGGCCAGATCGCGTTCTCCAGCCTGGAGGCGGGGGCCACGGAGGGCAGTGTCTACGTCATGGAGCGCGACGGCGCCGACATCACCTACCTGGCCCACTCACGCGCCATGTCGGCCAATGACGGGGCCATGGCGCAGTGGTCTGCCGACGGCAGGCGCGTGTACTACAAGGACCGCGAGGACGGCATCTCCCTGATCGCCTGGGTGGACGTCGAGACGGGCGAGGCCGATGCCCTGCCCGGCGACCTGCGTATGATCTGCCCCACGGGCAACTATAACGTCTACCACACTAACTCGGCCTACCTGCCCGACCATGCCCTGCTGCGCGACCGAGAGCGCCAGGGGGCGTTCGTGATGGACCTGGACAGCGGCGAGTCTCGCCTGATCGTCAGCGTGGCCGAGTGCCTGGAAAGCCACCCCCGCCGCGACGAGATCAAGGACTGGCACCTGTACATCAAGCACACCAAGTGGTCGCCCGACGGGAAGCGGCTCATGTTCGTCTTTACCAACGAGATCCGCTATGCCGGCAAGTTCGGTGAGGAGCCGCGCGTCAAGGACATCTGCGTGGTGGACGTGGACGGCGGCAATCTGCACAACGTCGGCGACTTTGGCCATCACCCGCTCTGGCACCCCTCGGGGAAGGAGATCCTGGCCAACTGCAAGTACCCGGGGCGCCCGAACCTCAGCCTGGTGCTGATCGACGCCGACACGGGCGACCGCCGCCTGGCCACCACGGCCATCGCCGGCAACGGGCACCCGTCGTTCTCGCCGGACGGGCGCTACCTCGTGCTCGACCACGTCCTGGGCGGGGAGGGGTCGGGGTCGCTCAACCTGGTGGACGTGGCGGCCAACCGGGTGGAGCACCTCCTGCAGCTGCGCGTGCGCGAGCACAACCACGTCGGGACGCACCTGCACCCGGCCTGGTCGTGGGACTCGCGGCAGGTGCTGATCGCCTCCGACGCGAGCGGCGTGAGCCAGCTGTGCGTGGTGGACATCGCCTAGTAAGAAGGGGGCGGAGGTCTGTGGCCTCCGCCCCCTTCGCAGGCACCTCGCCCGGCAGAGTCTTCCCTGCCGGGCCGCCGTACCCCTCTGCCCCTACACCTCGTTGGCCTCCCGCTCGATGGACGTGTCGAACCCACGCAGCAGCCCGCGCGCCGGCTGCATGGGACGGCTGGGCGCGATCTCCACGCGGGCGTCATCAAGGATGGGCGCGTGCCTGTGCCCCGGCACAAAGCCCGCGGCCCCGCGACGCCGCCTGGGCAAGACGACCTGGCGGTGGGCGGAACTGGCCATCGTCTTCATGGCGCCTCCGCCCCCGGGCTCTTCCTCAGCGTGGCAGGCCGCGCAGATAGGCCAGCGCGCCGGGGCCCACCTCCTCGAGGTCTAGGCCGTACAGGTCCAGCACTAGCCCGCCGCCAAAGCCCGCCTCCCGCAGGGTTCGCAGGTATGCGGCCAGGTCCATGTCGCCGTCGTCCGGCAGGCGATGGGCGTGGACGCCGACGCGCATGTTCTCGATGTGGCACTGCGCGATGCGCCCCCCGATGAGGCGGATCGACTCCAGCGGGTCGGGATCGGTGAGGAAGGCGTGGCCGAGGTCGAGGTTGGCGGCCAGGGCCGGGGAGGGGACCTCCTCAAGGAGGCGCAGCAGGTCCGCCGTGGAGCCCACGATGAACCCCGGCTCGAACTCTTGCGCCAGAGTGACACCGGCCGACTCGGCGACGCGGGCCAGCTGGCGGGTGCGCTCGACCATGCGCTGCCATTCGGCGGCGTCCCCGCTTTTCTTCACCGTGCCGCCAAAGACAAAGACGTTCGTGCCAAAGGCGGGGGTGAGGGCGATCGCCTTGAGCGACTCCTGGAAGAGCCGGTCGTCGTAGATGTAGTCCTTGTGGTAACTCACCGAGACGGGCGAGAGCCCCAGCCCCTTGGCCCTGTCAGCCACGGAGAAAGCCAAGCGCTCGTCGAGGATGGCGGGGCGGAGGTCGTCGTTCTCCAGGCAGATCTCGGCGCCATCAAACCCCAGGCGCCGGATGACGGCCAGGCCGCGCAGGATCGGGTACTGCGAGAGGGGCTGGGTACGGGCCATGAAGCGCATGGTGTCCTCCTTGGGGCGAGGGCTGTGCCCCCCGCGCTCCATACGGGGGCGGGGCGCGCCGCGTGGCGTGCCCCGCCCGGGTCCGTCCGTCAGGTCAGTTCCGGCGTCACGTCGACCCAGCCGCCGCCCGAGTAGGCCGAGCGGTACATGCCGTCCAGGATGGCCTGGCTGCGTCGGCCGTCGCGCCCGTCGCAGGTGAGCGCGGCGCCCGTGCGGATGGCGGCGGCCATGTTGTCGGCCGCGTTCAGCCAGTCGGGCTCGACGCGCTCGGGGGCCTGATGGGTCCATTCCTTGTCGGTGTACCACCAGGTGGCCGGCTTGTCGTTCATGCCGCCATAGGTGGAGGAGAAGGCCCCCTCGGAGCCGTGCAGCTCAAACCGGTAGTA
>JAAZBY010000363.1 GCA_012513595.1 Chloroflexota bacterium | reverse complement strand
AGCCGCCGCAGCCCGAGCCGCGTTGGCCCACCGACCCGGTGCGGCAGTGGCTAGATGATCTACTGGCGCCGCTCCAGATACCGGAGCGCGTCGGCTCGTATGCGCCACAAGTGCGCGACTATGCCAACCAGTTCGCCGCCGAGACGGTGGAAGAGAACGCCCGGCAGTTGGCGGACCTGGCGCGCTCCCTCCAGCCGAACGACCCGCAGGCGTATGACCGCGCCTACTCTGTGGCGCTCAACCTCCTGGCGCAACAGCCCGTGACAGAGCCGCAACCCGCCTTGCCCTACGACCAGGCATTGGCGCAGGGGCTTGTGCAGCCCGGCATGACCCGCGAGGACTATGAGGCACTGAACCGCGTGCCGGAACCGTGGGAGCAGACCATCTACGGGCTGTTCGAGTTGCCCCGCATCGGCGTCGATACGCTGCTGCACACGGCGGGCGCGGCGGCCAGTGGTGCGGCGGCCCTCGCCGGGGCCAAGTTGGGAATCAACGACGCAGACCCCAGCCGCGCGTTCGAGAGCGGGATGCAGCAGGGCTCGGCCACCGTGGGCGACATGCAGACATGGACGCGGGTGGCGGCGGGCGCTATCGAAAAGTACACGGTAGAAGGCCCGCTAGGCCGTGCGTGGTCCTGGCTGGATGGCGACATCACCTTCCGCGAGTATATGGAGGGCACCTTCGGGCGGCAGGCAGAGGCGGTTGCACGCCTCGGGCCGGCGGCTGGCATCGTCCCCGTAACGTGGTGGAACTACATCGACGCCGGCGAGTTGCAGAAAGACCCCAAGACCGAGTTGGCGCGGGCCAAGGAGCGGTTCGGCGCGGACCTGTGGTCGCAGGCGATGGCGCACCCGGCCTGGCAGTTCCTTTCCGAGTTGGCCGACCCCATCGACATCGCGCAGTTCGGCCTGATGGGCGTGCCCAAGATGGAGGGGTTCGCCGGGGTGCTCGACGTGGTGGACAACGCCATGCTGTACGGCACCCTGGCGAGCACCGAGTCGGGCGAGGAGTTGGCCGGGCAGGTGTTCGCACAGGCCGTCTACCAGGGGATGGGCCGCATCGGCATGTCGGCGTACACGGGGCTGTCGTTCCGCGACACGATGGCGACGGCGGCGACGAACCCGCGCGACGTGGCCTACACGACGCTCACCAGCGACCTAGAGGGCGAGGCCGAGCGGTTGGGCGTGGAGCCCGCGCAACTGGACGCGCTGGCGCGGTCGTTCCTGTACGACACGGAGATGCCCGAGACGGGGCTGCCGCAGGAAACGCTCTCCGCTGTGGCGCAACGGCTGCACGCGCAGCACGAGGAAGCCAAGAGCCGGGTGGCGTTGGCGATGTACGAGGTAGCCGAGGCCGACCCGCAGTTCAACTGGGTCCAGCGAGCGGCGGCGAACATCGGGAACCGTACTACCCGCATCCCCGCCGAGATGCGGGCGCTGTTGGCGCAAGACCTGTCGCAGGTGGGGCAGATCCCGTTCACGCTCGACGCGGTGCAGGCGTACCACGACGCGCAGGACGCGAGCCCAAGCCATGCCGGGCAACTGATGGCGAGCCTCCGCGACCTGGCGATGAGCGAGGGCGGGTACATCCGGCGCCCCGGCGCGCGCGAGGAGGCGGGGCCAGAGCTGCCGAGGACGCCGGAGGAGGGGCGGACGCCGGATGAGCCGGGGGCAACGCAGCGGGCGCGGGCGTTATGGGAGGCCCGCCAGGCGGCGCGGGGCGAGGCGGGATACGGGCAGGAGCCGCAGGCCAGAACGCAGGAGAGGAAGCAGACACTCCCCGTCTATCCGATCTGGCAGCGGGTGCGGCTGCACGACGGCCGCCTGGGCACGATCATTGCCACGGGGAGATCGGACAGCGGGGAGGTTACCTACCGGGTACGTAGGGATGATGGCGTTGAGGTAGGCGGCCTGACGCACGGTTACTTTTTCAGTACAGAGTCGGCTCTCAACACTGACACGCCGCTGGCT
>JAAZBY010000362.1 GCA_012513595.1 Chloroflexota bacterium | reverse complement strand
GGCAGCACATGGCGGGTGGTGCCCGTCTGCTGGACGCCGTTATAGTCCAGGATGGCCACCAGGTTGTCCAGGCCATACTTGGCCGACACCAGGGCGCCCTCCCAGATGACGCCGGCGTCGATCTCGCCATCGCCGAGCACGGTGTAGGTGCGCCAGGCGGCGCCGTCCATCCGCGCCCCCAGGGCCAGGCCGGCCCCGATGGCCACGCCGTGCCCGAGGGGCCCGGCCGGCACCTCGACGCCCGGCGTCCTGGCCGGCTCCGGGTGCCCCTGCAGGCGCGAATCCAGGCCCCGGAAGGTCATCAGCTCGTCCACGGGAAAGAACCCGCGGTGCGCCAGGCAGGTGTACAGCATGGCGCAGGCGTGCCCCTTGGAGAACAGCAGCCTGTCGCGCTCGGGCCAGGCGGGCTCGTCCGGATCGAGGCGCAGGTGGTGAAAGTACAGCGCGGTGAGGATCTCCGCCGCGGAAAAGGCCCCGCCGATGTGCCCCGTCTGGCGGTTGTTCACCATGCGGAGCACCTGGATGCGGAACTCGTAGGCGCGCCGCGAGAGGTCGGCGACCATCTCGGGCGGATGCTTGGTGCCGTACGGGTAGACGGTGGCCCGCCCGCACGTGCAGTCCGGTTGCAGCGTCACTCTTTCCTCCGTGTGTGATGGGGCTGCTAGCCGCGGTGAGGGAGCAGAGTCCTTAGGTAGTCGATCGCCGCACGGGCGGCCGTGTCGGGGTCGGGCTCCGGCAGGATTTCCGCCGTCACCCAGCCGTCGTAGCCGATCTCCGCCAGGACGGTGAGGATCTCGCCGAACGGGAGGTGCCCCTGCCCGGGCGCCAGGCGGTTCGAATCGGCCAGGTGCACGTAGCCGGTGCGCGCCCCTGCCTGGCGGAAACTGCCCGCTAGCGAGGCATCCTCGATGTTCATGTGGAACACGTCGGGCATGACCTTGACGTTCGGCTCGCCGAGGCGATCGAGCATGGCCAGCGCCTGCGGGACGCTGTTGATAAAGTTGGTCTCGTAGCGGTTCACCGGTTCCAAGACCATGAGCACGCCCAGCCGTGCCGCGTGCCGTGCGCACGTCGCCATACAGGCCAGGAAGCGCTCGGTAGCGGCCTCAACGGTCTCCCCCTCGTGGATGTAGCCCCTGGCGCGGCCGATGTTCACCAGGGCGCCAAAGCGCGCCGCGACGTCGACGAGCCCGCAGATCGTCCGCACCGCCTCGTCACGAACGGATTCGTACGGGTGGGTGAACCAGACCTTGCGCTCGGCAAAGACCCGGCCGGTAGAGATGGCCGGCAGCTCCAGCCCGCTGGCCGCCAGGGCGCGCCCGATGCGCTCCGGCTCGGCCTGGGCCGCGTCGGACAGGGCCAGCTCCACCCCGTCATAGCCGAGGGCGGCCGCCTTGGACATGCTCGTCTCCAGCCTGTCCCGATAGACGACAAAGGCCGACGGGGCGGCCTGCTCGGGGGCGATGGCCAGGCCGATCTTCATGGCTGGGCCCCCTGCCCCGCGACGGCCGGCCGCATGGGGTCCTCCGGTAGCCAAGCGCCGCCGCGGAGGAGCGCCTCCTCCGCCTCGGCGATGAGCCCCAGGCTGATGTCGTGGCGGCCGCCATCGTAGGGCGTGTCGAGCCAGGCGTCGAGGATGTCGATCGCCTCCAGGTCGCCCGTGATGCGCCCGCCCAGGCAGAGGACGTTCGAGTCGTTGTGCGCCCGGGTCATGCGGCCCATATAGGTGCTGGTGCACAAGGAGGCCCGCACCCCGCGAAACTTGTTGGCGATGATGCTCATCCCAATCCCGGTAGAGCAGATCAGGATGCCGCGCCTGGCCCGGCCCTCCGAGACGGCCCCGGCCACCAGTGCCGCATAGTAGGGGTAGCGCACGATCTGGGCGGAATCGCAGCCCACATCGTGTACGGGGATGCCCCTGGCGGCCAGGTGCTGAAGCAGCGCCTGTTTCAGCAGGTAGCCCCCATGGTCATTGCCGATCCAGATGGCGTCGGGATTGGTCATCTCGCCTCCTATGCTATGGTCCGCGATCCTCGTCGCTGAGGGTCAGGCGCGCGGCGGCTCGAAAGCGCGCAGGTCGATCGTGCGGCCCTCCGGGCCGTAGCGGAACGCCTCAAAGAGGCGCGTCAGGTGCCAGGCCTGGTCGAGGCCGCCGATGGTCACCGTCTTGTTCTCCAGCAGGCAGCGGGCGAAATAGTCGACCTGCTGCACGTACCCCTCCAGGAAGAGGCCCTTGTTGTACAGGTTGCCCAGCGAGAACTCGGGCTCCCAGTAGATCGGCGCGCCCTCGTCGGGCCCGATGTAGGAGATCGACCTCCCGTAGCCACCCGGGCCGCGCTGGCCGCCCTGGCGGTAGTACATCAGGCTGGCGCAGTTGTCGACCAGGACGTTGGCGTCGGTGCCGACCACCTCGAGCCGCTCCAGCGGGCTGGTGGCGGCCTGCGCGCCGCTGAGGTGCAGCGAACACACCACGTCGCAGGGGAAGGTCAGTATGGCGGCCACGTCTCCGCCCGCCGAGCGGCGGAAGGTAAGCTCATCGGCCGGGCCAAAGAGGTAGTAGAGCGCCGAGGCCGGGTGGCAGATGTCCATGAAGCCCTTCCAGGCCGGCGTATCGTCCCGGCGGGAGGCCGGCGGCAGGCTGAGGCGGTAGCGCATCGCCACCGACGAGACGGGCCCAAAGCCCGGCCCGTCGATGATCTCCTTCACCCGCACGTAGGAGGGGAAGAACATCTTTTTGTAACCCACGGCGACCTGTTTGCCCGTCTCCCGGCTGGCGCGCTGCATCTCCTCGATCTCGGCGGTCGTCTCGGCGGCCGGCTTTTCGATCCACACGTGGCAGCCGGCGCGCATCGCCTCGATCGAGATGGACGGGTAGCGGGGCCTGCCGGCCGCGTCAAAGGAGGTGCAGACGAACACGGCATCGAGCGGCTCTTGCGCCAGGAGCTCACCGTGGGTCAGGTACCAGCGCTCAGCGCCAAAGAGCCGCGCGTAGGCCGCGGCCTTTTCCGGGTGGTGGTCGGCCAGCGCTACCAGCTCGACCGGCGCGTACTGAAAGCAGGGGTAGATGTTACGGTACGAGTGCCCGCCCGCCCCGATGAACCCGGCGCG
>JAAZBY010000361.1 GCA_012513595.1 Chloroflexota bacterium | reverse complement strand
CGGCCACGTACGCCAAGTTTGGCCCGCAGGCCAAGGGGCTGGGCGGCTGGGGGGCGGACCATTTCGGCGCCGGTTCGCGCTTTGACGTCGATGACCTCACCAGCGCCTTTGTGCGCTTTGAGAACGGCAGCACCCTCGTGCTGGAGGCCAGCTGGGCGACCCACGGCAGCCAGGGCCAGCTGATGCAACTCTTTGGCACCGAGGGCGGCCTGGAGCTGAACGCCAACCTGTTCGGCGCCGAGACGCCCCTGCACTACTTTGGTGAGGAGGACGGCGAGCTCACCAGCGAGACGGTGCCCCTCGAAGAGGTGGCCTCGCGTGGCCACCAGGCACTGATCCCGGACTGGGTGGACGCCATTCGCGCTGGCCGTCAGCCGGTGATTCAGCCCGCACATGGGGCGCTGGTAGTCCAGATCATCGAGGCTGCCTACAAGTCGGCGGCGAGCGGCACTGAGGTGCGCCTCTAGGTCGGGGTGATGCGCAGCATCCGCGAGGCAGGCTGCGGGGGTTTCCCTGCGCTCTGCCTCGCGGCTTTCCATGTTGGGCCCGCGGGCAATAGTGGCGCCGGTTCACCTGGGGGCCCTCTCGCCCTCGGCCTCGCGAGCTCGATTGTGCAGCCCTGGCAGCGCGGTGCGTCAGCCAACCTCTGTATCATTGCGTGCTGACCGCTACTGACGTGATTCTCTGTTCCGCATCCTGGTACATTCCTTTCTGTGAAACCACATTTGCCCGACTGCCCTTCGTTGACTCTACTCGCATTCTGTTATAGAATCTCGTATTAAGAGGGGGTCTGGTAGGCGTTCAGCGATTATAGGCCCATATCTCTTCTCTCGGGCGTTGCCAGCCATCATTCATCTTTATCCGGAGCCAGGTTACTCCGATCAGAGACTATCGTTAGTGGTGTGTTCTCGGTCCGCCTATATGGGGCGGGCCGCAACTAAGGGGGGGAACGATGAGTCAGGAAGCACTTTTGAACGTGAAGCAAGTGGCGGAGTACCTGCAGCTCAAGGAGTCGACCATCTACTCCTGGGCGCAGGACGGCAAGGTCCCGGCCATCAAGATCGGCAGGACTTGGCGGTTCCGCCGGTCGGACCTGGACACGTGGCTCGAGCGCCACCTCAAGGGTGAGGAGTTGATGCGCGACAACGGCTAGATCTCTTCACTACCGCAACGCGAGCAGGGGCAAGGGCGAACATCCTTGCCCCTGCTTGTTTGCCGCGTTCGGGCAGCGCTGGCCAGCCAGCCGGCGGCACAGCCCAGGCCGCGGTTGACCACGTGCGGGCCTGCCCCCTACAATCGGCGGGGCGCAGGATTCCGAGCGAGCCCCCGAGCAAGCGCCCGAACGCAGCCCTTTGCCCCGGGGCATGCCTTGCCGATAGGAGGATCAGGCCATGACGCGCTTTGCGGCCGCGCTCTACGAGCGCGCCGGACAGGTCGGCGAACGGCGCCGGCAGATCGTACAGATCATGGACGCCGCGCTGGATGCGGTGGACCCGGCCCAGGCGGTGGCAGCCCACCTCCGTCGCGAAGGGAACATGCTCTGGGTGGGGGAGCGCGCCTACGACCTGGATGCCTTCCGGCGTGTGATCGTCGTGGGCGCGGGCAAGGCGGGCGCGCCGATGGCGCAGGCCGTCGAAGCGGTGCTCGGTGACCGCATCACTGCGGGGACCGTCAACGTCAAGTATGGGTACACGCTGCCCACAGGCCACGTCCAGCTCTGTGAGGCGGGGCACCCCATCCCCGACGAGCCCGGGCGGCAGGGGGCGCAGCGGATCGCCGCTCTTCTCTCCGCAGCGGGTGCAGAAGATCTGGTCCTTTGCCTGATCTCGGGCGGAGGGTCGGCGCTGATGACGCTGCCGTCGGCGCCCATCACCCTGGCCGAGATGCAGGCCCTCACCGATGCGCTGCTGCGCGCCGGGGCCACCATCAATGAGATCAACACCGTGCGCAAGCACCTCGAGACGATCAAGGGGGGCGGCCTGGCGCGGCTGGCGTATCCCGCACAAGTCGCATCGTTGATCCTGTCAGACGTCGTCGGCAATCCGCTGGACGTGATCGCCTCTGGCCCCACCGTTCCCGACACGACCACCTATGCCGACGCGCAGGGGGTACTGGCGCGCTATGGCCTCCTGGCGGCGGCGCCGGCCAGCATCCGTGCCCGTCTGGAAGCGGGACGGGCCGGCGCTATCGCCGATACGCCCAAGCCGGGGGACGCCCTCTTTGAACGCGCCCACAACGTCATCGTCGCCTCCAACGATATCGCCGCTCGGGCGGCGCTGCGAGAGGCGGAGAGGCTCGGGTTCCGGACGCTGCTCCTGTCTACCTTTGTGGAGGGCGAAGCGCGGGAGGTGGCCAAGGTGCTGGTGGGGATCGCCCGAGAGATCCACCAGTCGGGCTCGCCGGTGGCGGCTCCGGCCTGCGTCGTCGTGGGCGGTGAGACAACCGTTACCGTGCGGGGCCAGGGCCTTGGTGGGCGCAACCAGGAGATGGCCCTGATGGCCGCACTACGCCTCGAGGGGCTGCCCGACGTGGCGTTGGCCTGCCTGGCCACCGACGGGACGGACGGGCCCACTGATGCCTCCGGAGCCCTGGCCGATGGGGACACGATGGCCCGCGCGCGTGCCTTGGGCCTGGACGCTTGGGACCACCTGGAGCGGAACGACTCCTATCGGTTCTTTGAGCCACTCGACGATCTGCTCGTGACGGGGCCGACCAACACGAACGTCAACGACCTGGCGCTCCTGTTCGTCTGGTAGGGGGCTGGCGCGTCTGCTCATCGGGTGCCATGCGCCCACAGCGGCGGCCAACAGGGCTCGGCGACTTGTCTGCGCCGGTTGTGCGCAGGGCCCCTCGCCCCGCAGAACAAACCCCGCCCGAAGGCCAGCTGGCCTTCGGGCGGGGCTTACTGCGTGCCTGCGCGGCTGGCGGCTAGAAGAGCCAGCGCGCGCGGTAGTTCGAGTTGTTATAGATGGGTGTCGAGCCATACTGGCGGCCGGGCCCGACTTTGGCGGGGTCGGCCTTGTAGATCCAGATCGAGTGAAAGTCCCAGGAGAGGATCTCCTGGTGACCGTCCCCGTCGATGTCGATCGCCTCGGAGCAGAGGACGGGGTGGCCGTCATCTGGGAACATCACCGCGCGCCGACCAAAGATGTCCATCAGGCCACCCGTGGTGGGATGGGTGTTGTGCAGGAGCAGGGCGCGCCCGTGGCCGGCCCAGTCAACCGGCGGCAGGATCGAGCCGATCTGCAGCGGTTCCACCTCGGCAAGGACCTTGCCATCCGTGTCGTAGGTGGTCATGATGCCGGGATGGTGCCAGAAGGTGATGGTCGCCACCTGGACGTCGTCACGATCGGGGAGGAAGCGGGCAACGGAGGCCCCCTGGCAGTGGCCGCGGAGCTGATGGGCCAGGATGTTGCCCTCGACGTCGACCATCACAAAGCCCTCGTCCGAGGCGCCCATGCAGATACGCACGGGCCCGTCCGGCGTAAAGCGGCCCATGAAAGCGCCGTCCATGTGGTCGGTGAGGTCCAGCGACCACAGGATGGTGCCGTCGTGATCGATGAGCGTGTAGCCGACGAGGAGCTCCTCCTTGCCGTCGCCGTCGACGTCATAGGCGATCGGGTAGTGGCCGGTGTTGAGGGTATGGCTCCACAGGAGGTTGAGGTCGTTGTCGTAGGCCCAGATGGTCTTGTAGCGATCCTTGAGGATCAGGTTGCGGCGCGCGCCGCAGCCCTCGAGGTCGGCAAAGTAGATCGAGTCGCCAAAGGTGCGCACGTACGGTTCGCCCGGGCGCAGGTCCGTGTCGATGGGGGTGGGGATCTCGCGCTTGACCTGGCCGGTGGCGCCGTCAAGGATCTTTAGGCGAAAGTCCTGGGTAAAGATCACCTCGGCCTTGCCATCACCGTCAAAGTCGTACACCTGGATGCAGATGTCACTGGTCATCTCCGGCTCTTGCAGGGTGGGCTCACCCACCTGCCAGAGCACGTTGCCGTCGAGGTCCATCGCCGTGACGCAGTTGATCATAGAGAAAGAGTCGCGCCGGCCGTGCAGGATGGCCTGCGGGACGACGATCTCGAGGCGCCCGTCGCCGTTCAGGTCGCCGAAGCGAAGGTTGCGGTCGGTGCCAAAGCCAGACGTGGAGATGCGCTTCCACAGGATCGGCTCCGGGTTGGCCTCCCGTAGGGCGGCCTCCTCGTCGGCCCAGGCCTGCTCGGCGGCGGCGATACGGCGCGCCGAGGACTCGTCGGTAGTCACCTCGACGTCAGCAAAGCGGGCCGTGGTCTCCGCCAGGAGGCCGATGCGGCCCTTGGTGAAGGTGTCGTCCTGGGCGGTCAGGATCTGCGTGCCCTCGATGGAGGCGCTCAGGTGGTTCCCGGCGCAGCCAACCTCAACCTTGAAGTAGCGATCGACACAGCCCTTCCACGGCGCGCGCGCCAGGACGGTCTCCTCGGTGTGGTCGCGCTTGATAAAGGCCACATGGTCCTCATAGAGGGCAAACAAGTAGTACTGACGGCTGTGCTGGTAGCGGACCACGAGGCCGATGGGGCGTGCCCAGCCCAACGGGCGGATGTCGGCCGAGAGGACATAATCGTCCCACAGGCGTGAGCCGGTGACCATGAGCGGCGTCTCATAGTCGTCCAGGTAGGTCTGCTCCATGACGCGGCGGCCACCCTCAGGGATGATCTTGAAAGTGCCGGTAGAGTCGCGCCAGCGGCCGGAGATGTTGGCCTCTTCCCAGCGTCCGGAAGGCGGCTCGGGCACAACGTGGTACTCGCCAGCAGGGCTGTAGGGCCACTTGCTGATGTTGCCAATGGGGAGAGAGCAAAAGTCCTCACGCATCAGAGTGATCATACTGTCCTCCAGACTGTAGAAACCAACGACTTTGTCTACGCCGACTGCCGGCGCCAGTAGGGCGTCGGCAGGTTCTATGTGTTGGGCGCGGCTATAGCGCCAGCGGCTGGCGCCAGGGCACCGCGGCCAGTGGCACGGCCACGCGCGCCGTCTTGAGCGGGTTGACGATCTGGCTGATGCGCACATCCCCCACCAGGCCGAGGAGCATGCGCGCCTCATCGTAGGTCAGCGTGCTGCGGGTGACGAGCAGGCGGGCCATCTCTTCGGTGGCGTCGGCGGCAGCGGCGTCCAGCGTCTCGGCAGAGACGATAACCATCAGCTCGCCGTCGCGCACCAGGTAGGGCCACTCGGACAGCGGCTCGGCCAGGAGGCGCGCGCGGAGCATGACGCGGGCGGCCGTCTCGATCCCTTGCCCCGACGACTCGCCGTCTGCCTGCAAGGAGTGGACGTCGCCAAGGGCTAGGAGACCGCCCTCCTGGCACACGCGCAGGTAGAGCGTCGCCCCGGGGGCCACGTCACGGGTATCCAGGTTGCCGCCGTGGCGCCCGGGAACGCGGGTGGAGTGGTTCCCTTCGGCAGGCGCCACGCCGATGGTCCCGACCATGGGGGCCAGGGGAAAGCTGAGGCCGGCGGGGAACTCGGCCAGCCCGCCCCGCTGCGGGAGAAACGTCGGCGGGATCGTGCGGGTCAGGTAACCCTCCGCGGGGAGATCGATGGCCAGCACGTCTACCGCGAGCACCTGGCCGGGCCTCGCCCCCTCGATGGCGATGGGCCCGGTGGCCGGGTTGGGCCGGGCGACGCGCGGGCGCTCGGCCATGCCGCGCACGACGTGGCCATCGAGGGCATCCCGAGCCGCAACCAGGAAGGGTTGACCGGCGGGAACGGTGTGCGCGGCGACCAGGCCGGGGCAAAAGTCCCAGATAACGTGGCTATCGGGTATGAAGGGCATGTCAGACGTCACGAGCCCTGCTCCTATCGGATGATAAGGCGAACGATGGCCCCAAGCGCCGTCGGCGTCCAGCGGCTAGCGTACGTAGGGATCGGCGGCGTCGCGCAGGCCGTCGCCCATAAAGTTGTAGGCAAGGACGGTGATCACCACGAGAAGGCCGGGCAGGAAAAGCCACGGCGCCAGCACCACTGCCTGCACGTTCTGCGCTTCCTGCAGCAGTACGCCCCAGGAGATCACCGGTGACCGCAGGCCGATCCCCAGAAAGGAGAGAGCCGTCTCGCTGAGGATCATCTCAGGGATCGACAGGGTGATCGAGGCGATGATGTGGCTGGTAAACGAGGGCACCATGTGCCGCATGACGACGCGCATCTCACTGGCCCCGCAGAGCTTGGCTGCCATGACGAAGTCCTCATTGCGCAGAGCCAGGAAGCGCCCCCGCACGACGCGGGCCATACCCGTCCAGCCGACCAGCGACAGGATGATCGTGATGCCAAAGTACACGCGGATCGTCGGCCAGTGTGGTGGCAGAGCGGCAGATAGCGCCATCCACAGAGGGATGCTTGGGATGGAGCGTATGAACTCGATGACCCGCTGCACCGCATCATCAAACCACCCGCCATAGTAACCCGAAAACCCGCCGATGACGATGCCAAGCAGCAGGCTCAGAAACACGCCGATGAGGCCGATGGACATGGAGACGCGCGTGCCATAGATGCTGCGCGATAGGACGTCGCGCCCCTGGCGGTCAGAGCCCCAGAGGAAGAGAGTGCCCTCACCGGTGGGGTCGTCCAGGCCGAACAGGTGCACGTCGGTCTCCCAGATGCCGAGCATCTTGTAGGGTGTGCCGTGCGCAAAGAAGCGCAAGGGATACTTGCGCGTGGTGTCGATCGCGTAGGTGGGCCGCAGCGTGCGCGGGTCGCGACCTGATTCGAGCCCATACACGAACGGGCGCCACGAGAACCCGGTGTCCGGGTCATAGAAGCGCACGGCCTGCGGCGGGGCATAGGTATAGGCTACCGTGTAGGTCAGCGGGTCGCTGGGAGCAAGGAACTCGGCCAGGATCGACACGCCGATCAACACCATGATGATCCCGGTGCACATGAGGGCGGCCTTGTG
>JAAZBY010000360.1 GCA_012513595.1 Chloroflexota bacterium | reverse complement strand
CGCCGGGGGTGGGCGACGAGGACGCCTTCCTGGCCGCCTGTATCCGTTGCGGGCAGTGTCTGCGCGTCTGCCCGACCCACGGCCTGCAGCCAGCCCTGGCAGAGGCGGGCTGGGTCGGGTTCTGGACGCCGGTACTGGTGCCCCGGCTGGGGCAGTGCGAGTACTCTTGTACTGCCTGTGGCGAGCACTGCCCGACGGGGGCCATCCCGAGGCTGGCCGCGGATGACAAGCAGTCCTGTGCCATCGGCAAGGCCTACGTGGACCCGGCCATATGCATTCCCTGGTCGGGGCGCGGCGACTGCATCGTCTGTGAGGAGATGTGCCCCGTGCCGGAGAAGGCCATCCGCCTGGTGGAGCGGCCGGTGGAGGAACCGGGCGGCTCGCGCGTCCTCCTCGCGCCGGAGGTGCACCACGAGCGCTGCATCGGCTGCGGCCTGTGTGAGCGCAAATGCCCGGTGAATGGCGAGGCGGCCATCCGTGTGCGGGTCGACCCGTTCGGCTAGAGTCGGCTGCCGCTCAGAAAGGGCCCCCGCCCGCGGGGGATCGTCCGCGGACGGGGACCTGGTGCTGCTGCCGGGTCATCCCTCGCTGGGCGCGAGGGACACGGTGGGCGCAGGGATTACTTGTCCAGCTCGTAGGCGTCCAGGCCGGTCGGCACGGGCGCCGGGCGCTCCATGGTGCTCTCGATGTTAAAGTAACGCGCCTCGGCCGAAGAATCCAGGAAGGACTGCATCAGGTCCAGGACGTGGTAGGCCTGCTTGCCGGTGGCACGGTGCGGCCGGCCGGAGAGGATGGCGTAGGCCATGTCCACCACGCCCAGGCCCCACATATCCTTACGCTGCGAGTGCGGATGGGTCAGCTCGATATCCTGCCACTCGCGGGTGCCCGCCTTGCACAGGCGCACCGGCCCGGCCAGGGTGTTCGGGTCGGGCACAGCCAGGGTCCCCTCGGTGCCATAGATCTCGATGCGCGGCAACTGCGACGGCCAGGTGGCGAACGTGGTGATGATGGTCCCGATGGCGCCGCTGGCGAAGGTCATCGTGCCGGTGACGTGGTCCGGCGTGCGCACGGTGATCTTTTCCCCGTACTTGGGCTTGCTGGTGATGGTGCGCTCGCCGATGAGGATGCCGGCCGTCCCCGCTACGCGAGTGATGGGGCCCAGCAGCGTGGTCAGCGCCGTCAGGTAGTAGGGGCCCATGTCGAACATGGGGCCGGCGCCGATCTGGTAGTAGTAGGCCGGGTCCGGGTGCCAGGACTCGTGCCCGTGGCTCATCATAAAGGCGGAGCAGGCCACGGGCCTGCCGATGACACCCTCATCGATCATCTTGCGGCAGGTCTGCAGGCCGGCGGCCAGGAAGGTGCCCGGCGCGCAGCCCACGCGCACGCCCTTCTTCGCCGCAGCCGCCAGGATGCGGGCGCCCTCCTCACGGGTCACGGCAAGCGGCTTTTCCGTGTACACGTGCTTGCCCGCCTCGATCGCCGCCAGGCTGACCTCCATGTGTGCCTGGGGGGTGGTCAGGTTGACGACGATCTTGATCTCCGGGTCGGCCAGCAGGTCGGCCATCGAGCAGGCGCGCTCGACGCCAAACTCGGCGGCGCGCGCCTCAGCACGCGAGGCGTCAATGTCCGCGCAGGCGACCGCTTTCAGGATGGGGAAGGCGTTAGCCGTCGCCAGATACGATGACGAGATGTTGCCACAACCGACGATGCCAATCTTGACGCTGTTCATGGGTCGTGTAACCTCCTCGAGCATAGAATGGTAAGCGCAGTGTACACTGCTGTCGCCGGAGCGCAAGCGCCGGCGGGTGTTGCCCGTTCGGGGAAGGGGCGCGCGGCGGCGTCGGCAAGTCGGTTGGAGCCGAGACGCCAACGGTCTGTGTGGGAACACAGCGAAACTATTGACATGGACTGCTGCGTATCCTATAATCACTATGTCGACTCATAACCATTGCGTTTCTACACGATGGCTTCAGGGGATGACCTTAGTTGATACGAGTTGTGGGTATGTCATTGCAGATGCCCATAATCCAGCATGTTCCAGGATCTCGATGCTCTCTGCGGCTGCTTCGCTGAGGGTGTCGGGATTCTGCGATACTGGCGTCGGCGCGGTCTGAGCATCAGCCGCTGCCAGGCAACGCTGCCTGTGGCGCCGGTGTGGTTGGGTGGCCGATGAGTCGAAACGGCGGAGTCACAGTCGACTCCAGTGTCCCGGGGCAGGGAAGGAAGACAACATGGATACCTCAGCCTACAGTATGGAATCACTCTCTCGCTATCTACAGGAAGCCGCGCGCCGCAACGCTGGTGATGCTGATACAGAACCGGAAGAAGGCCAGCACGCAGAACCCCAGGCGGAAGCGGCATCCACCGCCGTACAGCAACCCGAGTCGACCAGGTCCATCGCCGCGCTTGACGCAGCCTGGGAGAACGCCCAGCAGGCCTTTGCCGAGGGGCGGGTGGTGTCTGGCGTCGTGACGGGTTGGAACCGCGGCGGGCTGCTGGTGCGCTGGCGAGAGCTGCAGGGTTTCGTGCCGGCCTCTCAGCTGAAGGAGGTCCCCCTCTTCGATGACCCGGAACAGCGCGAGAGCACGCTCTCCCGCTGGATCGGCGAGGAACTGCGGCTGAAGGTGATCGAGCTGGATCGCAGCCGAAACCGCCTGGTCTTCTCCGAACGGGCCACGTTGTGGGGTCCTAAGGATGGCGACCAGGTGCTGGCGGGGATCGTCCCGGGGGAGGTCCGCAGGGGCCACGTATCCAATATCTGCGATTTTGGCGTGTTTGTGGACCTTGGCGGCGTCGATGGCCTGATCCATCTGTCCGAGCTCTCTTGGGGGCGGGTCTCTCATCCTCGGGACGTGCTCAGTATCGGCGAGCCGGTAGATGTGTACGTCATCAGCATTGAAAAAGAGGCGCGGCGGATCGCCCTCAGCATCAAGCGGCTCAAGCCCGATCCCTGGAGCGTTGTCGACCAAAAGTATCGCCCCGGGGAGGTGCTGGTAGCCACCGTCACCAATGTGGTTGCCTTTGGCGCGTTTGCCCAGATCGAGGAGGGCCTCGAGGGCCTCATCCACATCTCCGAGATGTCGGAGGTCAAGGTCAGTCATCCTTCCGAAGTGGTGCAGTCGGGAGACAAGGTACAGGTGCGCATTCTGCGCATCGATAGCGCCAGCCACCGCCTGGGGCTGAGCATGCGCCTGATGCGCGAAGAACAGGCAGAGCATGCTCCTGGCCCGCGCGTGGCGGCCGAAGGATCCGCCGGCGAGGAGTCGCGCGGCGAGGATGGTGCGCAGGCCGCCGAAGGCGGGGGACGCCCGCCCCTTGTGTACTGAGGGAAGGTTCGGCTTCCTGATCGAGCCCGCGGAGCCCGCCAATGGCGGACGCGTTCCCCGCGGGCTCGTTTTAGTCGGGCGGGCCCAGCCGCGCGCGCCACGCCGCCCGGGGTTCGATGCGGTTGACAGGCCGTCTGCCCCGCGCCTATGATGGATGGCGCTCAGTCGTGCACTTTCGCGGCCTGGCTTCCGTCCCCGGGTAGGCTGCCCCTGCCTGAGGCATGAGCGGGCGGACCAGAGACCGGGCGCACCACCCCATGGACTGACAGGACTCCTCATGACCAAGTCGCGTACCAGAAAAGCGAGCACACACCCGGGCAGGCTGCAGCGCGCGGGCCAGGCGCTGGCAGCGATCGGGCACTGGCTGATGCAGCGCGAGCTGTGGGGGCTGGCCATAACGGCACTGGGCGCCGTGACGGTCATCTCGCTGGTGTCCAGCGATCAAGGGGAACTCTCCGGAGCTTGGTCTCTCCTGCTGCGCCAGATCTTCGGCGTCGGCGCCTACCCGGTGGCCGCCCTCCTGCTGGCCAGCGGGGTGGTCCTTCTGGTATGGCGTTCCGTCGCGGGGCGCATCGTGCCGCGTTGGGGGGCCGTCATCGGGGCCGAGCTGATCTTTTTCGGTGGCCTGGGCCTGCTGCACATTCTGTCGGCAGAATCCCCCTGGGTGCTGGCCTACACCGGGCAGCGCGGCGGCTACATCGGCTGGGCCTGGATGCGGCTTCTGGTGCCGCTCCTCGGGCGCGCGCTGAGCGTGGCCGTGCTGGCCGCCGTAGTGGCGGGCGGGCTGCTCCTTCTGACCGGTACCTCCTGGAGGCTGGTCGCCTGGCGCATCCACTGGCTGTGGGCGCAGGTGGGGGTGCGGCTGCGTACGGCGATCCTGGCGCGCCAACAGGCCCGGGCTGACCGGGCGGCCCTCGCCGCTGCACAGAGCTCCGCCCTGCAGGCGAGCACGGCGCCCCCGCTGGAGGCGGCACCCGCCGCGGTGGCGCCCGCCTCACGGGCCAGGCACTCCGAGCACCGGCCGGTGCGGCCTGCCCGCAAACCCACGGCGGCCCTCCCCCCGCTGGACCTCCTCGTGCCGGATGACCCCACCAGCGGCGACGATGCCGATGCGCGCATGCGTGCCCAGATCATCCAGGAAACGCTCGACGCCTTTGGCGTGCCATCGCGAGTCGTTGAGTGGCGTTGCGGGCCCGTGGTCACCCAGTTCGGCGTCGTGCCTGGCTATGTGGAGCGACAGGACCGCGACGGGAACGTGCAGCGCTACAAGATCCGCGTGAGCAAGGTGCTGGCGCTGGCCAACGACCTGGCCCTGGCCCTGGCGGCCTCGCCCATCCGCATCGAAGCGCCCGTGCCGGGCCGCGCCGTGATCGGCATTGAGGTGCCCAACACCGAAAAGGCGGTGGTCGGCCTGCGCGGTGTGCTCGAGTCGGAGGCCTTTCAGAAGAACCGCGCCCAACTGCGGCTGGCCCTGGGGCGCGACGTGTCGGGGGAGGCCGTCGTCGCGGACCTGGCCCGCATGCCACACCTCCTCCTGGCCGGCGCCACCGGTACCGGCAAGAGCGCGTGCCTGAATGCGATGCTCGGCTCGCTCCTCTACTACAACACGCCCGACCGGCTCCGGCTCCTCCTGGTGGACCCCAAGCGCGTCGAACTGACCCGTTTCAACGGCGTGCCCCACCTGATCGCCCCGGCGGTGGTGGATACGGAAAAGGTCATCGTGGCGCTGCGCTGGGTGGTCCGCGAGATGGAGCAGCGTTACGAGCAGTTCGCCAAGGCCGGCTCACGCAATCTCGATACCTACAACCGCCACCGGACGGGCAAGGGGCTGGACCCGCTGCCCAACATCGTGGTGATCATCGACGAGCTGGCCGACGTGATGCTGGCGGCCCCCGATGAGGTGGAGCGCGTGCTCTGCCGGATCGCTCAGATGGCCCGCGCCACGGGCATCCACCTAGTGGTGGCCACCCAGCGCCCCTCGGTGGATGTGGTCACCGGGCTCATCAAGGCGAACTTTCCCGCGCGCATCAGCTTTGCCGTCACTTCGCAGGTCGATTCGCGTGTCATCCTGGATACCCCCGGCGCCGAGAAGCTGCTGGGCCGCGGCGACATGCTCTTCATGGCCCCTGATTCGCCCGAGTTGCAGCGCATCCAGGGGTGTTGGGTTTCTGAGGAGGAGCTGGACGCCCTGATCGCCTTCTGGCACCACGCCGGCCAGTAGTATGTGGACGAAGAGGAGCCCGAGGCCCCCCCCTGGGAGGGGATGTCGCTCGAGGATGCCGAGGCCGATGACCTGCTGGAGGACGCCATCCAGCTGGTGCGCCAGCACGAGCAGGCCTCGGCGAGCTTCCTGCAGCGGCAGATGCGCATCGGCTACCCCCGCGCCGCGCGGCTGATCGATGAGCTGGAGCGACAGGGCGTGGTGGGGCCGGCCGAGTCGGGCGGGCGCTCCCGTTCCGTGCTGCAGGACGAGGCCGCTGCCCAAGAGGCGCCAGAGCCGGACGGGCAGTCCGATCCGCAGGGGCCCGACCAGCCGGCGGCCGACGCGGCGGGGCCCTAGATGCCAGCCGTGCGCACGCGGTACCCTGCCGGCCCCGCCGCGGCGCCGCCCGGGGCGATGTGGCGCCGGAGCCTCTCCTGGGCCGTGGGGCTGCTGGCCGCCTTGGCACTGGGCATGTGGGCTCCTCTGGCTAAGGCTGACGTTCCCGAAGCTCCCCTCCTCCTGGCGCGCGATGTGGGGCAGAACGCGCTCCCCCAGGTTACGGTTGGCCCGGACGGCCAGGCGCGCGTCGTCTGGCTGCAGCGTTCGGCCGATGGCGATCTGCTCGCTCTGCACGGCGCCGCATCTCCCGACTGGACGGCCACCCTGCTGGCCGCCATCCCCCCGTACCACGGCAATCTGGGCGCGCCGGCCTTTGACCTGACTCCCGCCCCGTTGGCCTACCTGGCCTGGCCGCAACCCGTCTCCGGCAGTATGGCCCTACAGGTGCGTGACCTCGCGACCGACACGGAGGCCGTCCATCTGCTGGCCGCGCGGCCGCCCTCCTGGACGTACGCCGTCGATGGGTCGGGCCGCCCGCACGCCGTCTGGGCGGAGGGCAACGCCATCTACTATTGGGCCGCGGGGCAGGTGCCTGCCCTGGCCATCGAGGTCGCCTCGGCGGCGCGCGTCAGCGACCTGTCTCTTGCGGTGACGCCGGCCGGCCGGGCGCACGTCGCCTGGCTATCCTGGACCGACGAGGGCCGGCCCGGTGGCGTGTACATCGGCGACCTGGCGGACGGCGAGACGATCCTGGTGGCCCAGAAGGGGCAGAGCCCGTGTCTTCTCGCGGCCGGCGAGGAGCGCCTGTTCCTCTTCTGGTCCGCTGCCGATGGGTTGTGGGCGGCTGCGGACGATCACTGGCGGGAGGGCTTTCTGGTGGCCCCCAGGCTGAGCGGCGGCGCCCGCCCGGCGCTGGCGGCGGACGAGTCCGGCCGTGCCTACGTCGCCTGGCAGGCGGACGGACGGCTGTGGCTGGCGGATTCCTCCTCTTGGGTGTCGTCTCGCCGGGCGTTGGCCGATCTGCCAGGGCCGGCCGAGGGGCTGTCTATGGCCGCGGAGAGCGACGGCCGGCTGCACCTGGCCTGGACCACGGAAGGCGTGAGGGGGTGGGAGGTCTACTACCTGCGGGCCGCCCCGCCCGTCGCCGGGCTGGCGATCGTGGCCCCAAGCGGCGGGGGCCTGCGGGCGACGCTCGATATCGACGCGCGGGCCGTCTCTGTGTCCGAGGGGGTTGCTCCGCTGGTAAGGGTATCCTTCTGGGCTGAGGAGTGGCCCGCGGAGGGAGCCGCGAACGGCCTCCGGGCCGCGGGCGGCCTCTGGCACGCGCTGGGCGCCGACACGGAGGGCGGCGACGGCTGGAGCACTCCCGTCGGCGCCCGCCTGCCTACTGCCGGGACCTATCGCGTGGTGGCGCTGGGCACCGATGTCGAAGGGCGCACGGTGCGGGCCTACGGCGACTGGTTCCAGTGCCAGGCGGACGATGCGCCCCTCGTGCTGCTCGATCGCGTCGCGGACCGGGTCCTCCGCGGGCGCGACGTGCTGGGCGTTCTGGTGGGCAGCCCCTCCGGCGAGCCGGTGTGGTCCGAGTATGCCCTCGTATCGGAGGAGGGCCAGGACAGAGTGTTCCTGGGCGCGCTGGAGCACCCCTGGTCAACCCTGTGGCCACAGACGGGCTGGACGCGCCTTCCTGTAGACAGCCGTACCCTGGCCGATGGGGCCTGGCGCCTTCACGCCACAGCCTGGGACGCTGCAGGCCGGCGCGCCTCGGCGACGTCGGCTGTGCCGCTGACCGTCGACAACGCCATGCGTCCCCGCGTGCGTCTGACCAGCCCGCTGCCTGGCCAGGCCCTCGAGGGAACGGTCTCACTCGTGGCCGAGGCGGACGATCCCGACGGCCGCGTGGAGCGCGTCGAGTTCTACATCGAGCGGGCCTTTTCCCCCTGGGCGGGCTCTGCCGATGAGGCGCCCCAGGCTCCCGCCGGACTCTGGTGGGTGGGGAGCGATGCCGACGGCAGCGATGGCTGGGAGGCACATGGCCCACTGGACCCCGCCCTCGACGGCAACGCCTGGATCGCCTGGGCGATCGCCTACGATGATCAGGGCCTGGCCACGGCCGCGCACACCGCGGGTACCTTTGCGCTGCTGGCCGCGGAGCGCCCGTACATAGTCCTCGCGGTTCCCTCGCCCGGGAGCGTACTGCGCGGCGTGCATCCGGTGACGCTGCACGTGCCGGCCGGGTACCCCTATCTGGCAGCGGCCCGGCTGTATGCCCTGGGCCCTTCCGGCCTGGTGCAGCCCGTCGGAGAGTTCCGCCCGGAGGAAGGGCGCTGGCTCTGCCCGTGGGACACGACCGCGCTCCCCGACGGCGAGTACGGCCTGCTGGTGACGGGCGAGGACGCCCAGGGCCGCGCGGTGCTGGCCCGCGGTGGGCCGGTACGGCTCGCCAACAGGGCCGTGTCACTGCGCTTTGTGGGGCTGGCTGAGGGAGAGGCGCTCTCTGGCCTGACGGTTGTGCGCCTGGAGGCGCAGCGCGACGGGCCGCAGCCCACCGCCGTGCGCCTGTACCGCCAGATGGCCGACGGGGAACTCGATCTCCTTGGTGAGGGCCTGCCGCGCGAGGGTGGCTGGGCCATCCCTTGGGATACGCGCCGCACTGTGGACGGCGCCTACGATCTGCTGGCGCTCGGCTGGGGCGAAGCAGGGTTCCTGGCACGTGCGCAGCGGCGCGTCCTCGTGCAGAACGCCACGCCGACGGTGGCGAGCGTGGTGGTGGTGCCGGTAGAGGAGGGCCAGGAGGGCGATGCCCTGCGTGGGCAGGCGCGCGTCTCCTGGCGGGCGAGCCACCCGGCCGGAGCGCCCCTGTCGGCCTGGCTCGATTACAGCCCCGACGGCGGGCGCCTCTGGCTGGCGGTGGACGCCGGCCTGCCGGCGGAGGCGACCTACTCCTGGGATACGCGCCTCTTCCCCGATACGCGCGATGGCCTGCTGCGCGTGCGGGTGTCGGACGGGAGCCGCGAGGCCTCGGCCACCAGCGCGCCGCTGGCCGTAAACAACCTGAACGAGTCCCCACAGGTGACCCTGCTGGCCCCCGCGCCCGGCCAGGTGCTGGGCGGTGCGGCGCGCGTGGCCTGGCAGGCGTGGGATCCGGACGGCGATGCCCTGCGCGCCAGGGTCGACGTCCGCCTGGGCGATGGGGAGTGGCTGCCCCTGTGCGAGCCGGAGCCCGACACCGGTTCCTGCCTGTGGGATACGTCCCTCTTTGAGGAGGGCAGCGACTATACCCTGCGCGTCACCGTGGAGGATCCTGCAGGGGCGGTCGGTTCTGACCTCGCCAAGCGGCTCGTGCTGATGCGCAACAGCCCGCCGGTGGTGCACCTGTTTGCGCCCCGCGGAGACGTGCCCCTGCGCGGCGAGGCCATCGTCCTCTGGACGACGTTCGACGCCGACGAGGACCCGCTGCGGGTGGACCTCTACTACAGTGACAACGCCGGGCAGACCTGGCTGCCCTTGGCGGAGGACCTTGCCGATGCCGGCTATTATGTGTGGCAGTTCTCCTACCTGCCCTCGGGGATCGCCTACCGGCTGCGCATCGTGGTGCGCGATGCGTTTTCTTCCGCGTCTGACCAGAGCGACCTGCTGGTCATCGAGCCGCCGCTGAGCCCGGGCGTTGCCGTGCGCAGCCCTGTGGCGGGGCAGGAGGTCTATGGCTGGTTCCCGCTGACCTGGTCGCTCGAGCCGGCGGGAGGCGCCGAGCGGCGCATCGACATCGCTGCGCGCCGGGAGGACGGCGACTGGCAGCCGCTGGCCAGTGACCTGTACGACAGCGGGCTGTATCTGTGGGATACGACGGCCTTGGCGGACGGCGCCTACGAGCTGGCCGTGCAGGCGCGCCTGAACGGTGACGCCGTGGCGCGCTCTACGGTGCGCCAAGTGCTCGTACGGAACGGCCCCTCGCCGGCCCCCGACGTGCGGCTGCTCTCGCCGCGCGGGGGTGAGGTCTGGCGCGGCTGGCACGCGGTGCGCTGGGAGGTCACGGGCGGCGCGGGCGATCGGCAGGCGATGCTGTACATCAGCGCCAACGGTGGCTGGGACTGGGCCCCGCTGGCCCAGGTGGACGCCCGGGCCGGGGTCTACCTATGGGATACTCGCACGGTCCCCGACGGCGAGCGCTACCTGCTGCGCCTGGAAGTGCGCCATGGCGAATCTGTCGGCGCAGACAAGAGCCCGGGGGCCTTCCGCGTGGCCAACGGCGGCGGTTCCCCGCCCGAGGTGCATTTTCTGTCCCCTGACGCTGCCGGCGTGCTCGACGAAGGGCTTACCGTCCGGTGGGAGGCACAGGACTCCGACGGCGATGCCCTGCGCGTGGCGCTGGACCTCAGCAAAGACGGCGGGCAGGAGTGGCGCCTGCTGTACAACGGCCTGGCAGCCTCTGGCGAGGTCAGCCTAGCGAGCCCGGCCGTTGGCCCTGACCACCTCCTGCGCCTGCGCGCTGACGATGGGCTGTTCGAGGTTGCCGCGGTGTCGGCGCCGCTCGATTGGGCCGCGGCGTACCCAGGCGCCCCGACGCTGGCGCTCGAGGTGCCTGTGGCTGGCGAGATCTGGGCGGGCGTGCAGGAGGCGCGCTGGAGCACGCAGCACCCCGAGGCCCTGGCGATCGCCGTCGACCTGGCCATCAGCGCCGACGGAGGACACACGTGGACCTCGCTTGCGGAAGGGTCCCCCAACACCGGCGTGTACGACATCGACACCACCGCCTGGCCGAACGGCGTCTACCGGCTGCGCGTGACGGCGCACTTGGGGACGACGGCGGTCTCCCAGGTCAGCGCGCCCCTGATGATCGACAATCCTGGCGGCAACGCGCCGGTGGTCTCTTTGGTGGCGCCAGGGGGTGGGGAGACCTGGTCGGGCGCGCGCGAGGTGCGCTGGCACACGTACGACGCGGACGGCGATCCGCTTTCCGCGGAGCTCCTGTACAGCGTGGACGGCGGCGCAACCTTCCGGCTGCTGGCGGAGATGCCGCCCGACGTCGAGAGCTACATCTGGGATACCTCTACGGTGCCCAACTGCGACCGCGTTTTCCTGCAGGTGCGCGTTCGCGATGGGCTGGCCACGGCCCAAGACACACTGGTCCAGCCGCTGGCCATTCGGAACCCCGATACCCCGGTGATCGTTCTGCGGACCCCCGTGGGGCCGGTGTGGACGGGCCTGCAGCGCCTGGCCTGGCAGACTAGCGGTGCAGAGCCGCCGGCGGCGCGCGTGGTGCTGGAGTGGTCGGTAGAAGAGGGGCGCTCCTGGCGCACGCTGGCCGCCGACCTGCCGCTCACGGGCAGCCTCTTGTGGGATTCGGCCGCCATCCCCGAGGGGGCCAGCCTGACGGTGCGCGCGCGCCTGGTGGGCGAAGAGGACCTGGCCATCGCCATGCAGGAGCGACCGGTGCTGGTGCGGGGGAACCGCGTGTCTGGCGCCGGCCTCCCCTAGCGGGGGTCTTCCCTAGCGGGGGCAGCGGGGGCCGGCTCGCTCCCGGATGCGAAACAGAACGCGCCCCCGCCACGGCGGGGGCGCGTCAGTCTCTTCTTGGCCGGGGTTACTTGCTGGGGCGCTTGGGCACCAGCTTGCCGGCCAGCCGCGCGTACGGGGGCAGGGGCTCGCCGATGAGGGGGCGGGCGTAGGCCAGGAAGGCCTCCGTGACGCCGTTGCCGGCCTCGTTGATAAACGCGGTGGGCATCATCCGCTCGTGGTTGGCGACCTTATCCAGCTCGACCAACCCGGTGGTAGAGCGGTAGCGCGGGCCGGGCTCGCGGATGAGGCTGATCATCTTGCCGCTTTCGCCGGCCAGGGCAGCGCGCACCGCCGCACGGCCGACCTCGTAGGCCTCCTGACGGTCCACGCTCGACTGCAGCGAGCCGAAGGAGCGCTGCAGGTAGCCGGGCTTGTCGTAGCGCGCCCGGAGGCCGTAGGCCTCGTTGACGGCTTCCTCGAGGACTTCTACGATGCCGCCCAGGCGCGCATGGCCAAAGGCGTCCACCTCGCCGGCGCCGCCCCTGACCGACAGGGACTCGCCGTTCGGCCCCCGCAGCCCCTCGCTCACCGCCACCACGCAGTGTCCGAGGCGGTCGTACCAGTACTTGACGTCCTCGAGCACCTGCTCGATGGTCACGCCGTGTTCTGGCATGTAGATCAGGTGGGGGGCGTCGTCCGGGTGTTCCTTGGCCAGGGCGGCGGCGGCCGTCAGCCAGCCGGCGTGGCGGCCCATGACCTCCATGAACTTGATCGGGCTGCTGGCCCCCATCGCCGCCGTGTCGTAGGCGGTGTCGCGGATGGCCGTGGCCACAAAGCGCGCGGCGCTGCCGTAGCCGGGGCAGTGATCGGTCTCGGCCAGGTCATTGTCCACGGTCTTGGGGACGGCGATGGCGTGCAGCTCATAGCCGCGGGAGGCGGCCAGCAGGTGGATCTTGTGCGTCGTATCGGCCGAGTCGTTGCCGCCGATGTAGAAAAAGTAGCGCACGTCGTAGGCGCGAAAGACCTCGAGGATGCGTTCATAGTCTTCGTCGGTGACCTTGTACCGCACCGTGCCCAACGCCGACGCCGGGGTGTTGCGCAGGCGCGCCAGGGTCTGGTCGCTCTCCTGACGGAGGTCGATCAGTTCCTGGTTCAGGATCCCGGCGATGCCGTGGGACATGCCCAGGATGTCGCCGATCTCGGCGTGCTCCTTGGCTTCCTGGATCACACCGACGAGGCTGTTGTTGATCACCGCGGTTGGGCCGCCAGACTGCCCAACGACGACGTTTCCTTTGATGCTCATGGACTCCTCCTGAGTGGCCACTCTATACAGCAATACACTATACGCGCGCGCGTTCGGTTGTCCAGTCCGCAGCCAAGCCGCGCTCAGAGCCTCGCGACACGAGCACGTGGCAAGAGCGCCCTGACGTCCTCGGGGCGGCAATCCCCAGTTCCCGGGGTAAGCAGGATCGACGTGGCCACCGCGACGGCGTGCCGCAGGGCTTCCTCCCAGCACGCACCGCGGCGGCGTGCCGTCAGCAGCCCGGCATTGAACCCATCGCCGGCCCCAGCGGTGTTGAGCACCTGCACCGGGATCGGTGGTACGTAAAAGAGCCCCTCCGCGGTAGCGGCGACCGCGCCCCGCTCGCCGAGGGTGATCAGCACGGTCCCGATGCCCCGCGTGCGCAACTCTGCGGCGCCCTCGGCGGCCGCCGCAATGGTCGGGAGCGGCCGGCCCAACAGGGTCTCGGCCTCGTCGGCGTTGGGCTTGATGATGTCGGGGCGGGCGGCCACGTTCGGGGCGAGGAAGCGGCCGCTCACGTCCAAGAGCGACGTGACGCCCGCCTCGCGCGCCGCGGCGATGAGCGGCGCGTACCAGTCGTCGGGCAGGCCGTCGGGCAGGCTCCCGCCGCAGAGCAGGTAGCGGGCTCCCGCCAAGAGCGAACGCACGTGGGCGGCCAGCCGCACGCCGTCCTCGAGGCTGGGGCACAGGCCCGCGACGGTGATGGTGCCCTGGGCGCCGTCACGCGTCCTGGCGATGACATAGTTGGTGCGCGTTTCCCCGTCGACCCAGCAAAAGTCAGTGGTAGCGCCGGCCTCCTCGAGAATCGCTACCATGCGCCGCCCGGTGGCCCCCCCGGCCAGGCCGGTGGCCACGGTGGGCACCCCCAGGCGTGCCAGGATCCAGGAAGTGACGGCTCCCTTGCCGCCCATGCCCTCGGCGCTGCCCGTGGCGCGGGCGGTGCGGCCGATGGAGAAATCGTCGACAAAGAGGACGGTGTCCAGCGCGGTGTTGGGGGTGACGGTGAGGATCATCCGCTGGCCTCGCTGCCGCTACTCGGCAGGGAGCAGGCGAGATAGCAGCGCCACCCGCGCGTTACTCTCCAGGCGTTCGAGGGTGTCGAAGGCGTTGTCCAGGTCGAGCCCCAGCACGGCCACGCCGTGCCGCGGCAGGAACACGCCCATGGCCACCTTTTGCAGCTGCTCGCGCCGCCGCATCACCAGCCGGACGAGCTCATCGGCCAGGGCCTGCGAGTGCGCCGCCGAGGTGGGGATGCATTCCACGTCACCAAACTTGTCGGTGTACTCGAGCACGGGCTTCATCGTGCGCCCCGCCGCGGCGTAGACCATCATCCAACGGGGATGGGCGTGGATTACCGAGCCGACCTCGGGAAAGTTGTCGTACACGGCCAGGTGCATGCGCGTCTCACGGGAGAGCACCGTGGGCCCCTCGATGACCCGGTGCTCGCCGTCGAGGACCGAGATCTGTTCCACGCCGATCTGGTAGCGGTACTTGGAGCCCATGAACCGCGGTGAGATGTAGACGTGCCCGTCCTGGCGCACGCTGATGTTGCCCCCGGCCGAATCGCTCAGGCAGCGCCCGTAGATCAGCCGGGCGATCTCAACCATCTGGCTTCTGGGATCCGTCATGACCTGTACCTTTCCTCTTGTGCGGGCGTGCTACTGGCCGATGCTGACCAGCAGGGCGTGCAGGGTGGGTGAGGACTCGCGCACGAGGTGCTGGATCTCCTCCAGCGCCTCACGGGAGTGCGCCTCGTACCGCAGGGTAACGAGCGGCTCCGTCACGGATTGGCGCACCAGGGCCCATCCGTCGGTAAACTGGATGCGCACGCCGTCGCGTGTGTTCACTGGGTACTCGGCAAAAGCGGCCTGCAGCTCATCCAGCAGGCGCTTGGCGCGCTCCGCCGAGCAGGGGATACGAATGTCGGGCGTGATCGGGTAGGCGGGCACCGTATCGATGGCTTCGGCGAACGTGGCGCCCAGCTTGTCCAGGACCTGGAAGAGCAAGAGCGTTGCGTAGAGGGCATCGTCCCCGCCCAGCGCCTGGAAAAAGTAGTGTCCGGAGAGCTCCCCGGCCAACAGCGCCTCCTCGGCCAGGAGGCGGCGCTTTATGAACGAATACCCGGAGCGCTCCATGAGCGGCACCCCGCCCGCCGCCTCGACCTCTTCGGCGACGATGGAAGACGACT
>JAAZBY010000359.1 GCA_012513595.1 Chloroflexota bacterium | reverse complement strand
GTCGGGGCAAGCCCCTCTATCGCCGCGGCGTGGGGCTCGCGAGAGCGCAGGCCAGCCTGCGCACTCCAAACCGGGCCGCCTCCGACCGGATTGCGTCTGGCGCCTCGCCCCCTCTTGGGGTGCCGGTCGGGGCAAGCCCCTCTATTGCCGCGGCGTGGGGCTCGCGAGAGCGCAGGCCAGCCTGCGCACTCCAAACCGGGCCGCCTCCGACCGGATTGCGTCGGGCGCCTCGCCCCCTCTTGGGGCACCGGTCGGGGCAAGCCCCTCTATTGCCGCGGCGTGGGGCTCGCCAGAGCGCAGGCCAGCCTGCGCACTCCAAACCGGGCCGCCGAGGAGTACCACCATGCCCCCCAGCGCGCGCTGGATCCTACATGTCGACCTGGACGCCTTCTTCGCCTCGGTGGAGGAGCTCCTCCGCCCGGAGCTGCGCGGCCTGCCCCTGATCGTCGGGGGGCGGCCCGCGTCGCGCGGGGTGGTGGCCGCCGCCTCCTACGCCGTGCGCGCCTACGGCGTCCGCTCGGCCATGCCCATGGCCCAGGCGCTGCGCCTCTGCCCGCAGGCCGTGGTCGTCCCGCCGCGCCACGGCGTCTACGGCCAGCACTCCCGCCGCGTCATGGCCATCCTCCACGAGTACACCCCCGTCGTCGAGCAGATCTCCATCGACGAGGCCTTCCTCGACCTCACCGGCACCGAGCGCCTGTGGGGCCCGGTGGAAGGCGTCGCCCGCACCATCCAGCGGCGCATCGCCGACGAGTGCGGCCTGCCCGCCTCCCTCGGCGCCGCCTCCTCCCGGCTGGTGGCCAAGATCGCCTGCGACCTGGGCAAGCCCCGCGGGCTGGTCATCGTCCCGCAGGGGGGCGAGGCCGCCTTCCTGGCGCCGCTCAAGATCGACAGGCTGTGGGGCGTGGGCGAGGTGACCGGCCGGCGCCTGCGCGAGCACGGCATCGACACGATCGGCGACCTGGCCTCCTGGAGCGAGGAGGCCCTCGCCGCCCTCCTGGGTGAGGCGGGCCGCCGCCTGGCTCGCGCCGCCCGCGGCATCGACCCCTCCGAGGTGCAGGATTCCGCCGCGCGCCGCTCCATCAGCCATGAGGAGACCTTTGCCGCCGACGTCGACGACGCCGCCTACCTGCAGGAGACCCTCCTGTGGATGAGCGAGTCGGTCGCCACGACCCTGCGAGAGGGGCGCACGGTGGCCGGGGTGGTGCGCCTCAAGATGCGGTATGGGGATTTCACCACGGTCCTCCGCCAGACCACGCTGGAACAGCCCACCGACCAGGGCCAGGTGATCTACCGGGCCGCCGTGGACCTCCTCGAGCGCACCTGGCGGCCGCGCCGGCCGCTGCGCCTCATCGGCGTGGGGGTGAGCGGCCTCCTCGAGCAGGGCGGCTACCAGCTGAGCCTCCTCGATGACCGGCCCCTGCGCAACGCCCGCCTGAACCGCGCCCTGGACGAGATCCGCGAGCGTTTTGGGCCTGACGCGATCGGCCGCGCCTCCCTCCTCCGCCCGCGCCCGCCGGGGCGGCAGGAAGGGCAGGCAAGAGAGGCAGGACAGGCAGGAGAGGAAGGACAGTATTAACAGGATTACCAGGATTTTGGGATGGCTACCGGTTATCCAGCGATGTCCGGCCGACCGTGGTGTATCCTCTCCCAATCCTGTCAATCCTGTGAATCCTGTCCTTCCTCTCCTCCCCGCCAGCAAGCAGCCGCCTGGCGGCCAGGCGCTGTCTCCGTCGCGTAGGGCAGAAGAGGCGGAGCAGACAGGATTAACAGGATTACCAGGATTCTGGGATGGCTACCGGTTATCCAGCGATGTCCGGCCGACCGTGGTTTATCCTCTCCAAATCCTGTCAATCCTGTGAATCCTGTCCTTCCTCTCCTCCCCGCCAGCAAGCAGCCGCCTGGCGGCCAGG
>JAAZBY010000358.1 GCA_012513595.1 Chloroflexota bacterium | reverse complement strand
CTATCGCGTCGACCTCTGGCAGGCCGACGACGGCGATACCCTGGGCCCCAACCACGACTGCAAAGATGCCCGGCTGCGGGCCTTCTTCGGGCAGCGTGAGGTGCGCAAGGCCCTCAGCCTGGCCATCGACCGTGAGGAGATCAACAAGCAGGTCTACAACGGCGTGGGCACGCCACGCCAGGCCTCGCCCACCTCTCTGGGCCCCTATTACCACGAGCCGGCCGCCAGGGCCTACGCCTCATACGCCCCGCAGGAGGCCAACCGCCTCCTCGACGCGGCCGGATATGCCGCCCGTGACGCCGCCGGCTGGCGCGTGTGGGACGATGGCTCGGGTGAGCCGATCTCGTTCGTCATGGAGAGCTGGGCCCGCCAGGGCGAAGCGCGCGTGCGCGCGGCGGAGATGGTGATCCGCTACTACGAGGCGATCGGCATCCGCGCGGTATTGCGCCTCGAGGATCGCGCCGTCTATGAGGCCCGCTCGGAGGCCAACGAGATCCAAGCGGCCTGGCAGGGCGGCGGGCACTATACGCAGGTGTTCCTCAAGCGAGACAACTATTACACCGGCGAGAAAACCTCGCGCGCCTGGGCGGGCGGCTGGGGCCTGTGGAAGTTCAACCACGACGACCCCAACGGCCATCCGCCCCCCGCCGGGCACTGGCTGTGGGAGCTCTGGGACATCTGGGACGCGGCCAGCACCGACCCGGACGAGGCGCGCCGCATCGCCGCACACCGCCGGATCATGGACATCTGGGCGCGGGAGGTCCCTGTCGTCGGCGTGGTCGGCGAGCTACCCGGCCCCGTGATCGTCAAGAACGGCATTCGCAACTTTACGGGCAGCTACCCGTTCCAGACGCCCACCAACGACGATGCCCTGCTCGGGTCGCCCGTGTACTTTTGGGACGATCCGGACGCGCATCGTTAGCCAACTGCCGGGCCGTACGCGGCACCGGCCCCGTCTATTGCTAGTGGACCCGGCCCCTCGAGCGCACGCACGCTCACAGGAGCCAGGGCGAAAGGGGGAGTGTATCGGCAGAATCCGCGGTCGCAGCCCACTGTGCGCAGTCCGCATCATCGGCTGGTGCAGAGTATCAGAGGCGAATCCGAGGGAACCACGTCTGGCTTCACCACACAAAGGAGCAGTATGACCACGCTATCGCGCCGTGACTTCCTCCGCGTATCCGGGGCCGTGGCCGCCGGGACCATCGCGGCCGCCTGCACGCCTACGGCGACCGGCCCAGGCATAGGCGACCCTGCCGCAGCACCCACCAGCGCGCCGGCACCGGCGGCCACGGCCTGGACGATGCCCACCGTGGCGCCGGCCGCCGCCCCCACGCAGGCCCCGGAGGCGGTCGCCAAGTACACCGAGGCGCCCCAGCTCGCCCAGCTCGTGGCCGAGGGCAAGCTCCCGCCCGTCGACCAGCGCCTGCCCAAGAACCCCTCCGTCTACCCCGTCATCGAGACGATCGGCAAGTACGGCGGCACCATCCGCAAGGCGTTCAAGGGCGTCAAAGACTCGGCCGTGGCCACGCACTGGGTGGCCTGCAGCCTCACCCACTTCAACCCCGACCTCAGCCTGCGCCCAGACCTCTGCGAGGCCTGGGAGCT
>JAAZBY010000357.1 GCA_012513595.1 Chloroflexota bacterium | reverse complement strand
GCCGTAGTTGCCGATGCCGTCGAGGCCGGTGATGACGAAGGGGTTGTCGGGCAGGCGTTCCTCGACGGGGGGCAGTTCGCCCTTGGCCACCAGTTCAGCGAGCATAGGGGCCTCTTTGTACCGAGCCGGGGCCTCCACCGGCGCGCTAGTCGGCGCCGCGGGGGCTGCGGGGGCTGCGGGGGCCGTCGTGGGCGGGGCCGCAGGAGCAGCGGTGGGCGCGGCCGGGGCGGCAGGCTGCGCTCCGCAGGCCGCGGCGACCGTGCCGGCACCCACCAGGGCGGAGATGCGCAGGAAATCGCGACGTGAGATCCTTTCCATGTTGCTCCTCCGATGTAGCAGAGTCAGACAGCACTCCGAGTCACAGGGGATGGCGCAGCCCCATGGCGGGGTGCACCGCAGTGTTTCGCTCGGTGTCCACCTCCCAAACGCGAGTTCTGCTTGGGGGGCGACGGCGCCCCTCGGCGGACCGGCACCAGAGTATGAGGCGGTAGCGACCACGGATACGGTGAGCTATCAACGACGCCGAACAGGTGGGAGGAGATGCGAGGATGCTACAATCAGCAGAACAGCAGGAACGCAGGCCTGTGCACGGCGGCTTCGACCAGAGCTCCGCCAGAGCACACCCCCAGAATATCGCAGGAATAGTGCAATGTCAACGGCACAGGCGCGACCGCTGTGGGCGAGGCACCTGTCCGTGGGCAGTGGTGGGGTACCCATGCCCAGACTGCGAGGCGCGAACAGATGCGCGGAGGGCTGGGTGCGCGCGGCCGGCCAGCGTATTGCTGGCCGGCCGTCTGCGTCATGCGGTGCGGGGCAGAGGGTCTGCCCGCGCGATGCTCGGCTTGCCTAGAGCAGGTGCTTCTCCGGCTCGTCCCAGTACCAGGTCGAGTTGTCGATCACGTGCTCGTAGGAGGTCGAGCAGCAGTCCCAACCGTAGCCCTCGTGGATGCCCTTGAGGCCGTTCTTCACGGGGATCAGGATGGGGATGTCGCCGTAGAGGCCGATAGAGGGCAGCTCCTCAGCCCAGATGTCGAGGATCTTCCAGAAGAGCTCCTTCTGCTTCTCCTCGTCGACGGTCTGCTGGATCTCCTCCCAGGCGCCCCAGATGTCCCACATCCAGTGGCCTTCGGGCGGCTTTTCCGCGATCGGGTTGGTCGGGTCCATGTACCAGGCCGTCCAGGCGTTGCACCAGGGACGGTCGTCGATGTTGGTGTGCTTGATCCACACCTGCGGGTCAGCCAGCGGGATCATGGTCCGGTCGGCCTCGCCGGAGGTCATCTCGACCTCGTTGGACTGGTGCATCTCGATGGAGAGGGCCCGGTCCATGCCGCGGTAGTTCATCTGAATGCCCACGCCCTGAAGGTAGTCCACCAGCATGAGCATGTACGGGGTCGCCGTGGCATCCTGGCCGATGGCGGTGATGGAGATGCGCTCGCCGGAGCCGTCCTTGAAGAGGCGGTAGCCCTCGGCGTCGCGCTCGGTGTAGCCCAGGCCGTCGAGGAGGGTGTTGGCCTGGTCGACGTCATAGTCGAGGTAGGCCTCAGCCAGCTTCGGGTAGTACAGGGGCGAGTCGGCCGGCGGCGTGTACTGCATGTTGGTGCCAAAGCCGTCCAGCAAGAGCTCGCGCATCTCATCGCGGTTCACGGCGTAGGACATGGCGATGCGGAAGTCGCGCTCAGAGAAGAGCTCCCGCAGCCGGGCGTTCTTGGTGGTCTGGTTAAAGTACATGGTGGCGATGCGGGTGCCGCGCCAGATCTGCACGGTATAGTCGCCGACGCTCTCGTTCTCCTTGAGAACGGTATAGTTGTCAAAGCCGCGCACGTGGCGGGCCTGGACGTCGATCTCGCCGTTGACCTGCCACATCAGGATGACCTGCGGATCGGCAAAGTTGCGGAACTGCAACTTGTCGATGTAGGGAAGCTGGTTGCCCTCGCCGTCCACCGACCAGTAGTACGGGTTGCGGACGAACGTGGCGATCTCGTCAGAGAAGAGGTTCTCGGGGATCCAGCCGTCGGTGGTGGGGCGTTCGGGGTTCAGCTGGATGTTGTTCTTGTCCGAAAGCAGCTGAGTCCAGTCGTCCCAGGAGTCGTTGGCGGCGATGAGCTTGTCGATCTCGGCCTTGTCGCCATAGTCGGCGTGGAACGGCTTGAGGTAGTGGGCCGGCACGGCGTTGCCCAGGCCGTTGATGAACGCACCGTTGTACGTCAGCAGCGCCGCAGGCTTGACGAACTTGTACTTGATGGTGAAATCGTCCGGGGCGGAGAACTCGCACGGCACGACCTCGCCGTCGACGATGCTGCTCCACACCTTGGAAGCCGCCGGGGTGTACTCTTTGTTGAGGACCAGGTCCTCGTACCAGAAGCGAAAGTCCTCCGCGGTGAAAGGCGCTCCGTCGGACCACTTGGTCCCCTTGCGGAGGTAGAAGGTCCACTCGGTAGCGTCGTCGTTCACCTCCCAGCCCTCGCCCAGGCGGGCGTACATCTGCATGTCCTGGTTGATCTCCAGGAGGGCGCGCTCGACGACCTGGGAGCGGGCGGTGCCATCAGCCTGGCCCTTCTTGCCCAGGCGCCAGCCGCCGCCGTAGTTGCCGATGCCGTCGAGGCCGGTGATGACGAAGGGGTTGTCGGGCAGGCGCTCCTCGACGGGGGGCAGTTCGCCCTTGGCGACCTGCTCGGCGAGCATGGGCGCCTCGTTGAAGCGAATCGGGGCCTCAGCCGGCTCTGCCGTGGGGGCCTCCGGAGCCGCGGCGGGAGGTGATGTGGGCTCCGCCGGGCTGACGGGCGTTCCGCCGCAGGCGGCCGCCACAGTGCCTGCGCCAACCAGGGCGGAGACGCGGAGGAAGTCACGACGTGAAAGCTTTTCCATCTTGCTCCTTCGTAGCAGCGCATATCGTCGGTATCTAGTGCTATGACACGAGGACGACCCCACGGGGTCCTCCCAACGCAAGGCCGTGAGTATGTAGACCACCTCCAGAGTCGGGGCCTCGCGATCGGAGGAGCGGCGCTCCTCGGCGGATCGAGTGCTACGGGCCATGCTCACCATGGCCACCGCACACCATCAAAGACGCACTAACGACAACCGCACTATCAGTAGACGCAACAAGTGGAACAAAGAACGGCGCAGGCACGAGCGCCTGCGCCGGATACTCCCACGATAAGACGCGAACGAACCTAGGCCCAGCATACACGATGACGGGAGGGGTGTCAAGGTCAAGATGGCTGCGGCAGTCCGTGCGGAAATGGGACTCCATCGTGCAACCCTGGGCCGGCATGCCGTGTCCAAGACAGTAGTAGGTTCGACAGGCCGCCATTCCTGGAGGACGTCCCAAATGCGCATTCTGCTGGTCTATCCCGAGTTCCCCGATACCTTCTGGTCCTTCCGCCATGCCCTGCGGTTCATCCGCAAGAAGGCGTCTACCGCGCCGCTGGGGCTGCTCACCGTGGCTGCCCTGCTGCCCGCAGCCTGGCAGAAGCGCCTAGTAGACATGAACGTCGAGCGGCTCACGTCGCACGATCTGGAGTGGGCCGACTATGTCTTTATCAGCGCTATGGTCGCGCAGCGCGAGTCAGTGAAAGAGGTCATCCGACGCTGTCGTCGGGTCGGCGTCAAGATCGTGGCTGGTGGACCACTGTTCATCGCGGAACACGACGACTTTGCCGAGGTTGACCACTTTGTGCTCAACGAGGGGGAGATCACGTTGCCCCGCTTCGTGCAGGACCTCGAGGCGGGACGGGCGCAACGGATCTACGAGACGTCCGAGTACGCCGACATGACTCAGAGCCCAACGCCCCTGTGGGAGCTGGTCGATCTGAGGCACTATGCTTCCATGTGCTTGCAGTATTCTCGCGGCTGCCCGTTTGGCTGCGACTTTTGCAGCGTCACGGCCATGCTTGGGCATCGCTTCCGCACCAAGACCGCGACGCAGGTGATTGCCGAGCTCGACAAGCTCTACGATCTGGGCTGGCGCGGCGGCGTTTTCTTTGTGGACGACAACTTTATCGGCAACAAGGCCCGGCTGAAGCGAGAGATCCTCCCTGCCCTGATCGAATGGCGCCAAGGGAAGAAGGGCATGACCTTCAACACCGAGGCCTCGGTGAACCT
>JAAZBY010000356.1 GCA_012513595.1 Chloroflexota bacterium | reverse complement strand
GCGCTACCGTGCCCACCTGGGCGCCTCGGTGGCCGTGGTCAAGGAGGGCAAAGACCTCCATATGGCCCGCCAGGCCGACAACTGGCCCGAGATCGTGCTGAACCTCTTTTGCCACGGGCCCATCGAGCGCGGGGTGGACGCCTCCGCCGGCGGGGTGGACATCGTCGACCTGGCCGTGGACGGCCTCGGCCTGGCCACCGTCGCCGACTCGTTCGCCGCCATCGAGCAGCGCGTGGCCGAGGAGAAGCGCCTCTCCTGGGAGGGGTTGGCCGCCGCCCTGCAGAGCGACTATCACGATGCGGAGCCGCTCCGCCTGATGCTGGCCTCGGTGCCGCGCTACGGGGCGGGCGGCACCCGCGCCGACGGCTGGGCGCGGCGGGTCGCGGCGCTGTGGAGCGACCTGATCCGCTCCACGCCGACCGCGAACGGCTTCCTGTGCCTGCCAGGGCTCTTCTCCCACGGGGGCACCAACGTCTACGGCCGGCGGCTGGGCGCCACGCCGAACGGCCGCCGCGCCGGCGAACCGCTCTCCCACTCGGCCGACCCCGACCCGGGCTTTCTGCCGGGCGGCAGCATGGCCGTCACGGCCAAGGCCGTCGCCGTGGCCGAGGTGCAGCCGCGCTGGGGGAACACCACGCCGCTGCAGATCGAGCTGGACCGCCGCCTGGTGACGAGCATCGGCGGGCTGGAGGCGCTCGAGGCGCTGATCCTGACGCACAACCACCTGGGCGGCACGCTGATCAACATGAACGTCGTCTCAAAGGAGCAGGTCCTCGAGGCCCACGCCGACCCGAACACCCACCCGGACCTGATGATCCGCGTCACCGGGTACAGCGCCTACTTTCGGTCGCTGTCGCGCGAGTACCGGCAGCCGATCGTCGACCGCATCCTTGCCGAGCCGTAGGAGCATAACGAGCAGATGACGGAGAGAGCCCCGATCGCCACGCCCGCCCCAGAGCAGACACCGCCGGCCGTCAGCGGCCTGGTTACCAACATCCAGCGCTTCTCCATCCACGACGGGCCGGGCATCCGCACGACGGTGTTCCTGAAGGGGTGCAACCTGCGCTGCTTCTGGTGCCACAATCCGGAGACCCTCTCCCCCGAGGCGGAGATCCAGGTATTCCCGGAGCGCTGCATCGGCTGCGGCGAGTGCTTCCGCCGCTGCCCACACGGTTGCCACGAGATGATCGACGGGGTGTTTGCCTTTCACCGCGAGCGCTGCGTGGCCTGCGGCACCTGTGTGGATACCTGCTACGCCCAGGCGCTGGTGCTGGTGGGTGAGCGCAAGACCGCCGACGAGGTGGTGGCCGAGGTCCTGCGCGACGCGCCCTTCTACGAGACCTCCGGCGGCGGGGTGACCCTTTCGGGCGGGGAGCCGCTGATGCAGGCCGAGTTCTCGCGGGCCATCCTCGAACGCTGCCGGGCGGCGGGGCTGCACACCGCCGTCGAGACGGCCGCTAACACCCCCTGGGAGCGGCTGGCGTCGCTCCTCCCCTTCACCGACCTGGTGATGCTCGACGTCAAGACCATGGACCCGGCCCGGCACCGGCAGGCCACCGGCGTGCCCAACGCGCGCATCCTGGCCAACGCACGGCGCCTGGGCGCCCAGCCGCAGCCGCTGATCGTGCGGACGCCGATCGTCCCGGGGGTCAACGACGCCGACGAGGACGTGGCGGCCATCGCCGCGTTCGCCGCGACGCTGCCCAACCTGCAGTACTATGAGCTCCTGCCCTTCCACGGCATGGCCGCGGGCAAGTATGAGTCGCTCTCGCTCGACTATCGCGCCGTCGGCCTGGCCACGCCGAGCAAGGAACGGCTCGCGGCGCTGTGCGCCGTAGCGCGCCAGGCCGGCATCACCGTGCGCCACGGCTGACGGCGCACACACCAAACCCCACCGGGAGGTACCCCATGGCCCCCAAGCGTCCGACCCTCCCCCCGCTCCCCGAGGCCTCGTCCTTGCGGGAGGAGACCCTCACTGTCACCGCGCCGCCGCCCCTGGCCTTCGCCGAGACGGTGACGGCGCACGGCTGGTGCGCCCTGGCGCCCAACGCCTGGGACGCGACCCTTCAGGAATACCGGCGCGTCGAGCGGCTCCGCACGGGGCAGGTGGTGCACCTGACCGCGCGGTCCGCGGGAGCGGGCGGCGCGCCGGCCATTGCCGTGCGGGTCCTCCACGCCGACGGGCTGGGCGAAGAGGAGCGCGATGAGATCATCGCCGGCGTGCGGCGCTCCTTCCGGCTGGACGAGGACCTGGCCCCCTTCTACGCCCTCTGCCGGGAACGCGGAGCCCCCTGGGAGGAGATGGCCGCCGGGCTGGGGCGGGTGCTGTGCTCCCCGACCGTCTGGGAGGACCTGGTCAAGACGATCTGCACCACCAACGTCCAGTGGGGCGGAACGGTGGGGATGGTGCGCCGCCTGGTGGAGGCTTACGGCGAGCCGTTGGCCGGCAACCCGACGCTGCGCGCCTTCCCGAGCCCCGCATCCGTGGCCGCCGCCGACCCGGAGGCCTTTGCCGCGACGGTGCGGATGGGCTACCGGGCGCCGTACGTGCACGCCCTGGCGGGCCAGATCGCGACCGGTGCGCTCGACGCCGAGGCCCTGGCCGATCCGGCGCTGGCCACGGCGGCGCTGCGCAAGCGCCTGCTCCGGATCAAGGGGGTGGGGCCCTACGCCGCCGCGACGCTGCTGATGCTCCTGGGGCACTATGACGAGCTGCCGCTGGACACGGTGTTCCGCAGCTTTGTGCGGGGCAAGTACTTTGGCGGGGCGGAGGTGTCGGACGGCGAAGCGCGGGCGGTGTACGCCGACTGGGGCCAGTGGCGCTACCTGGCCTACTGGTTCGAAGTGAGCCGGGCGTACGGGGGGTAGGTAGGGGGGTCGCCGGCCCGGGGGGATCTGGCGGCGGCCGGTCGGGGCAAGCCCCTCTGGCTTGGTGACGTGAGGCGGTGCAGAGCGCGGGCGCCCCTCGGAAGCCCTCGGGACAGGCGCCCGCGCAGTCCAGAGGAGGGGGCAGCGCAGACGCGGATGCTGTTGACAGTGCCTGATGCGGTTGTAGAATGGTCCTCGGGCACCCTGGGTTCCTCTTCCCCAGCGCCTGGGGCTTCCCCCCGTCATGTCTCGATAGACGCGCTGCATCAAGCGCTCACCACGTTTCCCACGTCTCCCTGCGCGCGTCACGGAGGGCCGCCAGCCGATGCCGAACATCTACGACAACATCGATCTCCGCCTGCTCCCAAGGCTCCAGCAGACGCTGAGCCTGTCTTATGCCGCCGATTTCTGTGTGGGGTACCTGAACCTGCGCGGCTGGCGCGGGCTCAGTGACTGCATCAGCGAGTGGCCCGGCGGCGAGGGGCGTTGCGTGCGCCTGCTCGTGGGGATGCAGCGCCTTCCGCGCGAACAGCTGCGTATCCTCTACCGCCACGGTGGTGACGATGACGGTCTTGTCGACAATGAGACCATCTCGCGCCTGAGAAAGCGCCTCGCCGAGGAACTTCGCGATCAGCTTACCATCGGCATGCCGACCGATGCCGACGAGGCCGGCCTCCGCCGCTTCTGTGCCCAGCTCAAGGCGCGGCAAGTGGTCGTCAAACTGTTCCTCAGGCATCCGCTGCACGCCAAGCTCTACCTCTGCCGTCGGGACGACCCGATCAGTCCCCTGGTCGGCTACCTCGGCAGCAGCAACCTCACCATGGCGGGTCTCTCCAAACAGGGCGAGCTCAATGTCGACGTGCTCGACCATGACGCCTGCCACAAGCTATCGCACTGGTTCGAGAAGCGCTGGGCCGACCGCGGCGCGATCGACATCACCGATGACCTGATCGGGATCATCGAGCAGTCCTGGGCGCGTGAGGAGCCCCTGCCGCCCTACCACATCTACATCAAGATGGCCTACCACCTCTCGCAGGAGGCCCGGGCGGGGCTCAGCGAGTTCCGTATCCCGGCCGAGTTCCGGGATCGCCTCTTTCCCTTCCAGAAGGCCGCCGTGCAGATCGCCGCGCACCACCTAAACGTACGCGGTGGCGTGCTCATCGGCGACGTGGTGGGCCTGGGCAAGACCCTGATGGCCACCGCGGTGGCCCGCATCTTCGAAGACGACCAGGACCTGGAGACCCTCATCATCTGCCCGAAGAACCTGGTCAGCATGTGGGAGAGCTACCGCGACCAGTACCGCCTACGGGCACGCGTGCTGTCCATGAGCCGCGTCCTCCTGGACCTGGACGACCTGCGGCGCTACCGTCTGGTCGTCATCGACGAGAGCCACAACCTGCGCAACCGCGAGGGCAAGCGTTTCCGCGCCATCCAGGAGTACGTGCGCAAGAACGACTCGCGCTGCATCCTTCTCTCCGCCACGCCCTACAACAAGACCTACCTGGACCTCTCCAACCAGCTGCGCCTGTTCGTCGCGGATAACGTCGGCCTCGGCATCCGCCCCGAGCGGCTGCTGCGCGACCCGAAGGGCAGGGAGGCTTTGCGGAAGCTGCAGAGCCCGCCGAACTCCCTGGCCGCCTTTGACCTTAGTTTCCACCCCGATGACTGGCGCGACCTGATGCGCCTCTACATGATCCGGCGGACGCGTAGCTTTATCGTCGACAACTATGCTGAGACCGACGTCAACACCGGCCGCAAGTATCTGACCATGGCCGATGGGAGGCGCTCCTACTTTCCGGAGCGCGTCCCCAAGCGGGTCGATTTTGACATCCGCGATGACGACCCCAACGACCAGTACGCGCGCCTCTACTCGGACCAGGTCGTGTCGACGATCGACAGCCTGGCGCTGCCGCGCTACGGCCTGGGCACCTACGTGGACAGTTCGGTGCCGGCCAGCAAGGAAGAGGAGCGCATCATTGCGGACCTCTCCCGCGCCGGCAAGCGCCTGATGGGCTTTTGCCGCACCAACCTGTTCAAGCGCCTGGAGAGCAGCGGGGCAGTCTTCCTGGAGTCGATCGACCGGCACATCCTGCGCAACCACATATTCCTCCATGCCCTCGACAACTCCCTGCCCCTGCCGATCGGCACGCAGGACGCCGCCCTGCTGGACACGCGCCTCAACGATGAGGACACCGACCGTCCCGATTTCATCGACGACCTCTCCGAGGGGGAGGACGAGCCGGTGGACGAGATGATCCGCGGGGACCTCTCCACCGACGCGCCGGCGCAAGCGCCGGCCGACTATGCGGCCCGGGCCGCCCTGATCTACCGAGCCTACGCGACGCTCTACCAGAAGCGGTTCAAGTGGCTGCCGGCCAGGTTCTTCCACCCCACCCTGGCCGAAGCCCTGCGCGCCGACGCCGACCGGCTTCGCACTATCCTGGCCGCCTGCGGCCCCTGGGACCCTTCCGGCGACACCAAGCTCGAGGCCCTCGCCGCCCTGCTGCAGGAGCAGCACCCCACGGAAAAGGTGCTCGTCTTCACGCAGTTTGCCGATACGGTGCACTATCTGGGCCGCTGCCTGGAGCAGCGCGGCGTCCGAGGGATGGCCGGCGTCGTGGGCGGCCATGGCGACCCCACCCACCTGGCCCACCGGTTCAGCCCCGTCTCCAACGAGGTGCGCGACAGGATCCCTGGGGAAGATGAGCTGCGCATCCTGGTGGCCACCGACGTCCTCAGCGAGGGGCAGAACCTGCAGGACGGCGCCATCGTCGTCAACTATGACCTGCCCTGGGCCATCATCCGCCTGATCCAGCGGGCCGGCCGCGTGGACCGCATCGGGCAGCAGTCCGATAGAGTGCTATGCTACTCCTTCCTGCCCGCCGAGGGGGTCGAGCGGATCCTCAGGCTGCGCCGCCGCCTACGCCAGCGCCTGCGAGACAACGCCGAAGTGATCGGTACCGACGAGGCGTTCTTTGAGGACGAGATGAGCGGGCCCGTCCTCCTCGACCTGTACAACGAAAAGGCCGGCCTGCTCGATGGGGAGGAGGACCGCGACGTCGACCTGGCCTCCTACGCCTACCAGATCTGGAAGAACGCCACCGACTGCGACCCCTCGCTGGCGCAGGCCATCGCCGAGTTGCCCGCGGTGGTCTATTCCACCAAGGCGCACACGTCCACAGCGGCCCGCCCCGAGGGCGCCCTGGTCTACGTGCGCACCGGCGAGGGGAACGATACGCTGGCCTGGATGGACGGCGATGGCCAACCGGTGACCGAGTCGCAGTATGACATCCTCCGCGCTGCCGAGTGCCCCCCGGATGAGCCGGCCCTGCCCCGTTTGGACCAGCACCACACCTTGGTCGAAAAGGCCGTCGCACACATCGCGAAGGAGGAAAGGAGCATCGGCGGCCGCTTGGGCCCCCGCTCGGGGGCGCGCTACCGCACGTATGAGCGCCTCGACCGCCACGCGCAGCAGGGGCGCGGCACCATCTGGATCACCGACGCCCTAGAACGCGCCATCGACGATATCTACCGCTACCCCCTCACCGAGGCGGCCCGCGAGGCGCTGAACCGGCAGTTGCGCTCAGGCATCGATGACGCTGCCCTAGCCGACCTGGTGGTGAGCCTCCGCGACGATGGCCGCCTCTGCCTCGTCGAGGAAGAGGCGGAGGACCGCGAGCCGACCATCGTCTGCTCCCTGGGCCTGCGCCACGTCTAGGAGCGCCCGGCTGCCCCTTCACGACCGTCAGGAGCCTGCCATGTCCTTTGATCTGCACTCCGCGCGACAACTCCTCCGCCAGGGCGACCTGCGCCGGCTTTTCGTCGAGGAGATGGGCTGGGAACGGCCCGGCCCCGACCTCGCCATCACCCTGGAGGGGCGGACGCTGACGCTGAAGGCCGTCGCGCAGAAGCGCGGTTTTGGCGTCTACATCTGCCCGCCGCCGGGGGATGACGGTGCCCTCGCCAACCACGCCATGCGCCGCCGCATCGAGGAGCAGGTGCGCAAGGAGGTGCATCAGCACCTCCTGATCTATACGGACGGCGCCCGGTCGCGCACCGTCTGGGAGTGGGTGCGGCGAGAGCCGGGCCGCCCGATCGCCACACGCTCCTACACACACGTCCCCGGGCAACTCGAGGAGCCGCTCTTGCAGCGGCTGCAGAGCATGTCGTTCACCCTCGAGGAGGAGGAATCGCTCGGCATCGTCGATGTGAGCGCCCGGGTGCAGAGCACGCTCGACCTGGAAAAGGTCACCAAGTCGTTCTACGACCGCTTCCAGGCCGAGCATGACGCCTTTGCGGCCCACGTGCAGGGCATCCCGGACGAGGAGGACCGGCGCTGGTACGTCTCGGTGACGCTCAACCGGCTGATGTTCGTCTATTTCATCCAGAAGAAGCCCTTCCTAGACAGCGACCCGGACTACCTCCGCCACTGTCTGGATGCAAGCCGGCAGCGCGGGCCGGACCGCTTCTACCGGGAGTTCCTCTGCACCCTCTTTTTCCGGGGGTTTGCGGCCGAGCCGCAGGAGCGCCCGCCGGAGGTGCACGCCCTCCTCGGCCAGGTCCCGTACCTCAACGGCGGCATCTTTGCGCGGCACCCGATCGAGGAGCGCTACGGGGACAACCTGCAGATCGCCGACGCGGCGTTTGCCGGGCTGTTCACCTTCTTTGACTCGTACCGCTGGCACCTCGACGAGCGCCCCCTGCGCGCCGACAACGAGATCAACCCCGACGTCCTCGGGTACATCTTTGAAAAGTACATCAACCAGAAGCAGATGGGCGCCTACTATACCAAGGAGGACATCACCGGTTACATCGCCCGGAACACCCTCCTGCCCCACCTGCTGGACCGCGCCCGCCAGTACTGCCCCAAGGCCTTTGACGGGCCAAACGGCATCTGGCGGCACCTGCAGAGCGACCCGAACCGCTACATCTACCCGGCCGTGCGCCGCGGCGTGGACCTGCCCCTCCCCGCAGAGATCGCCGCCGGCCTCCACCCGCCCACCCTACACCAGGCGGTGGGCGAGGGCCCGGTGCGCACCCTGGAGGCGCGCGCGGCCTGGAACCGCCCGACGCCGGCAGAGTACGCCCTGCCCACCGAGATCTGGCGGGAGACGGTGGCCCGCCGCCAACGCTGCGAGGAGCTGCGCGCCCGCCTGCGGGCCGGCGACGTCCGCCGGGCCAACGACCTGATCACCCTGAACCTGGACATCACCCAGTTCATCCAGGACGCCATCGAGGCCGCCGAGGACCCCGCCTTGGTGGCCGCCGTCTGGCAGGCGCTCCAGGAGGTGACGGTGCTCGACCCCACCTGTGGCTCGGGCGCCTTTCTCTTTGCCGCGCTCAACCTGCTCGAGCCGCTCTACGAGGCCTGCCTGGAGCGGATGCAGTCCTTCTGCGAGGAGGCCCCGGCCACGCGCTTCGCGCACGCGGAAACGTTCCGGAGTACGCTGGCACTGGCCGGCAACACGGCGCTGCACCCCAACCGGCGCTACTTTGTGCTCAAGACGATCATCCTGCGCAACCTGTACGGGGTGGACATCATGGAGGAGGCGGTGGAGATCTGCCGGCTGCGCCTCTTCCTCAAGCTGGCCGCCCAGGTGGAGGCGGGCGAGCGGATCGAGCCACTGCCCGATATCGACCTGAACATCCGCGCCGGCAACACCCTGGTGGGCTTTACGACGCTCGCCGAGGTGGAGGAGGCCCTCACCGCGCAGAAAGAGGGCACCGCCGCCACGGGCGAACGGGCCATGCAGCGGATGATGCTCGACGCCCACCCCGAGGTGGCCGCGGCGCTGGCGAGCATCCGGGACGGGGCCGAGATCGTCGAGCGGGCCTATGCCGAGTTCCAGAGGCAGCAGACCGAGGAAAACATGCGCCCGGCGGACTATGCCGGCGGCAAGCAGGCGCTGCTGGCCCGCCTGGAGCGGCTGGACGAGACCCTGCACCGCGCCCTGGCGCACACCTACGGCGTGGACCCCGACGGCCCCGGCTATGCGGCCTGGCTGGCCAGCCACAGGCCGTTCCACTGGCTGACGGCCTACTATGGGATCATGAAGCGGGGCGGGTTTGACGTGATCATCGGGAACCCGCCGTATGTGTCTGCGAGCAAGGTTCGCAAGTCGTACACGGTTCGAGCCCTCGACACCCTCGACTGCCCGGACATCTACGCGTGGTGCGTCGAGAGAGCAGTGAACCTCCTGGGCAACAGTGCGTACTATGGGATGATCCTGCCCATCTCGTTTCAGTTCAGCCGGTCTTTTGAGGACGCCAGGCTTGTCTGCAGGCGTACGCTCACCAGCATATGGGTCTCGGCGTTCTCGCGAAATCCCGCCGCACTCTTTACTGCTGGTTTGGGAGTGCGCAGTTCTATCTGCATTGGCCACCGTGGGCTGGTTCGGAAGGGCATCATGTCGACCACCCTGAATCGTTGGGTTGAGGATCTGCGTCCGGCTCTCTTTGAGTGCCTGTCATACTCGTCATTGCCCCCCTTGCTGGAGCAGTTCGGTTGGCCCAGGATCGACAGCCCGGGCCTGGCCGACCTGTTCGTGAAGCTCGTTTCTAGCGGCGCCAGCCTTGGCTCGGCCGTGCGACCCGCCAGTAGCCAGTTGCGGTTCAAGACCACAGCCCTGTACTACATCAGTGCCTTCTCGGCGGACCCTCCAAGCTACGATGCAGGCGGGAAGTCTATCTCCCAGACAAGCATTGGCACCCTGAGCTTCCCGTCACAGGAGAAGCGGGACCTGGCCCTGGTCACTGCCCTATCCACGCTGGCGCTGGCGTGGTGGGCAGCCACAGGTGACGACTTCCATGTGACGTCTTCGGGCCTGGGCAGTACCCCCATCGCCCCGTGGCTTCTGCCCGCGACGGTGCAGGAGGAGCTCTTAGCCCTTTCACAGCGCGCACAGCGCGCCATGGCACAGAACGTCATCTATACCAAGTACGCCGGCAAGTGGATGGGCAACTACGACATCAAGTGCATCCGCAATATCACCGACCAGGCCGACATGCTGCTGTTGGAGAGCCTGGGCCTCGCCGAGCACTGGGACGATATCAGCCTAGCCTATGCGCGGTTCATGAAGATGACCGGCGAAAGGCCCGGCACAACCCGGGAGACCCCGGATTTCGACTAGCCTTGCCCGGCATTATGGCTTTACCGAGGAGGAGCTCGACTACATCATCAACT
>JAAZBY010000355.1 GCA_012513595.1 Chloroflexota bacterium | reverse complement strand
CCGGCTGGGCGGCCTCCGCGGCGGGCTGCGCGGCCTCCGCGGCGGGCTGGGCGGCCTCCGCGGCGGGCTGCGCGGCCTCGGCGACGACGGCGGCCGGCACCTCCGCCCCAGCGGGCACGCCCTCGGGGCCGTCCGGCGTCACGCGGATGAGGCCCATCTGAATGGCCAGGGTGGTGGCCTCCGTGCGCGACTCGACGCCCAGCTTGGCAAAGATGCTGCGCAGGTGGGCCTTTACCGTGTTCACGCTGATGCCCACGTCGCGCGCAATGCGCTGGTTGGTGATGCCTGTGGCGACCAGCGCGAGGATCTCGCGCTCGCGGTCACTGAGGCTTTCGGGGCCCTCGGTCATCCTGTCTGCCGCCTGTTCACGCCGGGTGGGGGGTGTGACGGCTGATCTTAGCACACGGCCGGCCCCCGAACAAGCCGGCCCCTGCAACCCTCCGGTGCAGTACGCGTATAATAGGTGAGTCCGTCATGCGGAACGAAGGAGTTGGCAAGATGACCGTGCAAGATGCGAACATGGAGCGGCCCGCAGAGGTCCGCCGCGATGCGGCCGGCCGCGTCGTCGAGTGGGAGATAAAGATGCCCAGCCTCGGCAAGGTCAAGACCCCCGAGCTGGACCTGGAGCCGGCCCGTCGTGCGGCCGAGAAGGTCCTGCTGGTGGGCATTGGTGCGGGCGTGCTGGTGGCGCGCGGCATCGTCGCGGCGGTGAACGCTGCTGCACAGGCCGGCAGTGAGGCCGCCGAACACCCCGGACCCGTCACCCGCGCCCTGTTGGGCCTGGTGCGCCCGCGCGAAGAGCCGGCGCCGACGGCTGCGGCGCGCATCCGGGTGCCGGTGGTGCCGATCGAGGGGTACGACGGGCTGACCGCCGAAGAGGCCCTGGCCCGCTTGGACGCGCTCACCGCCGACCAACTACACACCCTGCGCGAATACGAGGCGGCCACCCAGGCGCGCCCCGCGGTGCTCGAGGCGATCGACCGCCGCCTGAACGCCTGAGCCCGTGCGCACCCTGCTGTTCACCGGTAAGGGCGGCGTCGGCAAGACGACCCTGTCTGCTGCCACCGCCCTTTTGGCCGCCGAGCGCGGCCATCGCACCCTGGTCATCTCTACCGATATCGCTCACTCCCTGGCCGACGCCCTCGGCACGCCGCTCGGTAACGAGCCGCGCCCGCTGGGGGCGCTGGGGCTCCACGCCGCCGAGCTGGACTCGGCGGCCGAGCTGGAGCGCTACTGGGGAGAGATCCAGCGGCGCATCGCCTCCGTCCTGCGCGCCGAGGGGCTGGACGCCTCGGTGGCCAGCGAGCTGGCCGTCATCCCCGGGCTGGACGAGGTCCTGGCCCTGGTGCGCATCAAGCGGTACTACGACCAGGGCGATTACGACCTACTGATCATCGACTCGGCGCCGACCGGGGCGGCCATGCGCCTGCTGGCCGCGCCGGACCTCTCCCGCTGGTACACGCGCAACCTCCTGGGCCTCACCCATGGGCTGGCGCGGGCCATACTGCCGTCGCTAAAGCGCCTGGTCAAGGTGCCGATCGGCGAGGCCGTCATCCAAGAGCGGCTGAGCGAGCTATTTGCCCAGATCGAGACGCTGCGCGGCATCCTGACCGATGGCGAGCAGACCTCGGTGCGCCTGGTGCTCAACCCCGACACCATGTCCGTGCGTGAGACGCAGCGCGCCTACACCTACATGAACCTGTTCGGCCTGGCCGTGGACGCCCTGTTCGTCAACCGCATCCTGCCGGCCGAGGTGCAGGACCCCTTCTTTGCCGGCTGGAAGGCCGAGCAGGCCGAGCACCGCCAGCAGGTGCGGCAGATCTTTGCGCCGCTGCCGGTGTTCGAGGTGGCGTTGCGGCCGGGCGAGGTGCTCGGGCAAGAGGCGCTGCGCCGCCTGGGAGAGGAGGTCTATGCCGGCCACGACCCGGCTAAGCGCCTCTCGCGTGAGGAGGCGCTACGGTTTTATGTCGAGCAGGATCGGCACATGATGGCGCTGCGGGTCTCGGGCGTCAGCGGAGGGAGCGCCGAGCTGGAAAAGCACGGCGACGAGCTGACCGTGCGCCTGGGGACGACGCGGCGCACGGTGCCCCTGCCCCAGTACCTGGCGGCGCTGCGCCCGGCCTGGGCCCAGGTGCGCGGGGATTACCTCGTGGTGGCCTTTGAAGAGCCCCCGCGGGAAGAGGCGCCCCCGCCGGCGGGCGGCGGCGCCTAGCGCCCCACAACCAGGGCGGGCAGCCCCGCGCAATACGGGGCTGCCCGCCGGCCTGGTGCCCTCATCTTTTCCTGATGGGGCGCGGCCCGCAGTCTATGGAGTGACCTGCAGGTTGTAGCTCATGGTAACGCCGGAGGCGTAGTTGAACACCTGCAGGTAGTACATCCCGGCCACATCAGAAGACCAGGTGACCTTGCGCTCGCCCGTCTTGTCGTCGACTGTGGCCGACGCGATCAACTTGCCCAGCGGGTTGTACACGTTCAGGCCGAACGCGACGGCAAAGCCGGGGTCGGCCGGAGACACGGTCATCTTGACGGTGACGTCCTTCTTGTTGCCCGCATAGGCGAGTTCGTGTTGCCCAAAGGCACCCGCCCGGCTGCCGACGATGACGCCGCTGGCGGTCTTCCAGGTGCCGGGCGCTGCCGGCGCCGCCGGGGCCGCCGCCGCAAAAGCGCCGGCCGGCTGGGCCAGCACCGGCGCGGCGACAGCGGCCGCAACGGGCAGGTTCACGCCAGTGATGGTGTAGGAGACGGTGGTCGACCCATAGTTGTGGATCTGGACGAGCAGATCGGCCGCCGGCTCTTCCTTGTAGGTGACCTCCAGGCACTTGTCATCCGTCTGCCAGTCGCCATGGTCAACGCGACGGCCGGGGCCATAGACCTCGAACCCCAGCTGGGCAGGGCCGGCCCCGTACTGCGAAAAGCGCACCTGGATGCGCAGGTTCAGCTTATGCCCGGGGTAGGCGATGTGATAGTAGGCAAACGACCCCGCCGCAGATCCGGGCAGGTCGCCAGATATCGCCTCCCCTCCGGTCAACTCGTTCGCCGCCTGGGCGCCGGCTGCTGCGGGCCACAGCAGGCCGAGCACCAGGCTCAGCACCAGGCACCATGCCAGAATCCGCCGCGTGTTCATCGCGGCCTCCTTTCCCGTTCGGACGGGAGAACCCGACAGGACTCAAACGCGAGACACCCTCTGGGCGCACGGCGCGCTCCTTCCGCCCGCAGCCCCCGCGCCATCCTGCACCCACTCACATGTACTACTGTAGTGCGCGACCGTCTACAGATCGTCTACAACCCGCCGCCGGAGCCCTGCCAGCGATCCCCAACACGCACCTTTCGGCCCCTGTGTCCCCGTCCGTCGGCCCATGCCTGACGCAGCGGGCGCCAGGCCCGGGAGCGCCGCACTGGAGCATTTTGTGCTAGAATGGGGCACACGCCCCCATACAGCCTCTTGGCGCCCGCTGCCCTCCCCGTTCCCGCCGCCTCCACCTCAGTGCGCTCGCAGACCGTCATCCCGCGGAGGTCGACCTCGTGAACCGCGTCGAGATCGCGCTGCTTGGCCCCTTGCGCGTGTGCCGTCGAGACGACGTGGCCGCCGGGGCGCCGCTGCGCTTTCGCGCCGAGAGCGCCTGCGCGCTGCTGGCCTACCTGGCCCGGCACCCCAACGCCCCCTGCCGCCGCGAGACGATCGCCGGCCTGCTGTGGCCGGAGGTCCCCGACCCGAGGGCCTTCCACAACCTGCGCCTGGCGCTACACCTGCTGCGCCGGGCGCTCGCCGGGCCCGACGGCACGGCGGACATGCTGCACGCCACCCGCCGGACGGTCATGCTGGCTCTGGGGGAGGACTGCTGGGTCGACGTGGCGGCCTTTGAGGCCAGCCTGGACCGGGGGTTGGCGGAGGAGGACGGCGGGCCGGGCGCGTCTCCACGCCTGCAGTACCTGCGCGAGGCGGCCGGGCTCTACGGCGGGGACCTGGCGGAGGGCTTTTCCTTCCCCAGCGCCCCCTATGAGGCCTGGCTGGTCGACGAGCGCGAGCGGCTGCGCCTCCGCGCGCTGGAGGCCCTGGGGGGGCTGGCGGCCTGCCACGAGCGCCGCGACGAGTGGGACGAGGCGGCCGCTTGCGCCCGCCGGCAGATAGCCCTGGAGCCGTGCGACGAGGGCGCGCACCGCACCCTGCTG
>JAAZBY010000354.1 GCA_012513595.1 Chloroflexota bacterium | reverse complement strand
GGCGATGGACCTCCAGGTACTCCCGTCGGCAGTCCTCGATCAGCGCGTTCAGGCGGTGGGCTTCCTCGTCGTCGCCCTCCTCCTGGGCATCCTGCTGGAGAAAACGCAGGTCGCTGAGCGACCGGGACAGGTGCGCCTGGCGCAGCCGCATCGCCGACTTGACCAAGTCTTCGCGCGCCGTATCCAGCGAGAGATCCGGACCCTGCTCCAGAGAGTGCAGGAGCGATTCTACATGACCCCGCAAAGCACTGTCAAGCAAAGACAGGGCGGCTGCCGAGCCGAAAGGAGCCCCGTTCGGCACAGCCTGCGCGGGCCGCGCTGCACACAGCGCCTCGTAGGCGTGGCGGTTCTCGGCGTCCGCCAGAGCATCGGGGCTCAGCCGGGCTTCATCCATCGCCTCCGGCAGGAGTGCGGGGAAGGCAAAGAGAAGCGCGACGACCCGCCCCTCCACGTCCAGCGCGCCGGCCCCGCCCTCCGGCCGCGCGGGCGGTGGCTGTGGCGCCCGGGCCCGCTGAGCAGGGCGCCCACGGCCGGCGCCCGGGGCGCCCCGCAGGCGGTCGAGCGTGTGCAGCAGCTCCGCCTCCTCCACGCGCAGCCGTTGGGCCAGCCGCCCCAGGTAGTGGTGCCGCTCCGCCGGGTTGTCGATCGTCGCGATCACCGGCAGCAGCCGGTCGACGGCGTTGCCCTTCCCCTTGGCTGTGGCTAGGTCCTCTTCGGCCAGGACGCGGTCGAAAAAGTACTGCGCCACGGGTGGCGCCTCAGCCACCAGGCGGTCCCAGCGGGCGCGGTCCTGCAAGACCAGCTCGTCGGGGTCCAGCCCCTCGGGCAGCACCAGGACGCGGATCTCTGTGTCCAGGCGGCTCTCATAGCGCACCAGCCCGCTAGCGGTGAGCACCGGCACCGTCCTCCGCTCCAGGGCTTGCTGGGCCGTCTCGATCCCCCGTTCGGTGGCCCGCACCCCGGCAGCGTCTGGGTCGAGCGCTAGGATGAGCACCTGGGTCATGCGCCGGAGTTGCTCGATGTGCGCCTCGGTCAGCGCAGTGCCCAGGCAGGCCACCAGGTTGCGCACGCCACACTGGTAGGGGATCACCACGTCCATGTAGCCCTCGACGATCACCACGGTGCCCGATTCGCGGATGGCCTGGCGGGCCAGGTCCAGCCCGTAGAGCACGCTGCCCTTGTCGAACAGCGGCGTGTCGGGGGAGTTCAGGTACTTGGGCAGCGAGTCATCGAGCACGCGCCCGCCAAAACCGATCACGTGCCCCTGGGCGTCGCGGATCGGAAAGAGCACGCGGTTGCGAAAGCGGTCAAAGTACCCGCCCCGCTCCCCCTGCTGGATCAGCCCCGCCGTCACCAGGTCGTCGCGGCTGTAAGTGCGCGACAGGGTCCCCTCCAGAGCGCGCCACTCGTCGGGGGCAAAGCCGATCTGAAAGGTCTCGATCGTCTCACGGGTCATGCCGCGGCGTGCCAGGTATTGGCGGGCGCCTTCTGCCTGGGGCGCCTCGACCAGCAGGCGATGGTAGAACTGGGCCGCGGCCGCGTTGATCTCACGCAGGAGATCGCGCTCCTCGCGCACCTCCTGGGCGCCGGTCGAGAGCGGCTCCAGAACGACCCCGGCCCGCTCGGCCAGCTGCCGCAGCGCCTCGGAGAACTCGAGGTTCTCGTAGCGCATCAGGAAGTTAAAGATGTCACCGCCCGTCGAGCAGGCCCCGAAGCAATGCCAGCGCTGCGACTCGGGGAAGACGATGAACGACGGCGTCTTTTCGGTATGGAACGGGCACAGCCCCTTGTAGTTGCGCCCGGCCCGCTGCAGCTGGACGTAGGAGCCCACCAGGTCGACGATATCGATGCGCTGCTTGATCTCGTCTATGGTGCTCATGGTGCCCCACCTCCCGTCTCCAGGCCGGCCAGGAATCCCTCCGCATGCCAGGCCAGCAGGCGCCCGCTCCCGGTAGCCGCGTAGATGGCCCCTCCGCGCGCATCCAGGGCGTAGGAGGCCGGGCCAAGCGCGGCGCGCGCCGTCCCGCGCAGGGTCAGGTCTCCCCGCCCCAGGGCGACCAGGCCGCGCGACGTGGCCAGGAGGAGATCCTCTCCGGCAGCGGGCAGCAGCACCTGGCGCGCCCCCTGCAGCGGCTCACCATAGTCGCCGCTGCGGACCACGACCAACCTCATCGTCTGCGTATCGATCGCTGCCAGCGCCCCGAGCTTGGGGCTCAGGGCATAGACGGCGTACAACCGCCCGGCGGTGGGGTCGACAACCAGCTGCGTCGGCAGGCCCAGGCCGCCCAGAGCCACCTCACCGACCGGCTCCAGCGTGTCTTCGCGCAGGGCCAGCACGCTTCCCTCCCCCACCAGCCCGACGAACACCCGCCGCGTCGCGGCGTCGCGCGCCAGGGCGTAGGGCGCGGCGGGCAGGTCCTCCAGGCGAAGGAGCGCCCCGCTGGCCGCGTCAAGGACGGCCAGACGGTTGCGGGCGCTATCCGCCACATAGACGACGCCGTCCCCCAAGGCCAGCCCGGTGGGCCGCCCCAGCCCCTCGGCACGGGCAGCTATCTGCCCCGCAGCGTCCAGCGCCAGGACGGTGCCCCTGTCGGCCAGAGAAGCCCACAGCCAACCGCTATCCTGGTCGACCGTCAGTATCGTGACAGCGCCCGGCAGGGCCGCCTCGAACAGCGTGCGCCCCGATGACGCGTCGCGCGCCGCTATCTGCGCGCCCCAGCCCGCCAGCAAACGGCCGCGGGCCGCATCGTAAGCCAGAATCGGCCGCCCCGGGGCCCCCTCACCGCCGAGGGGCTCGCCCAGCGGGGCCAGGTCGCCCATCTCTGCCACGACGAGCTCGCCGCTGGCCAGCTCAGACACGGCCGGCGCCGGCGTGGCGCCCACGGCGGCGCTGGCCTCGGCAAGTACCGCTGCTCCCGCCGTGGCGCCCGGCCGGCCAAGGTAGACCAGCGGGAGAAACTGGGCGCGGCGTGGGCAGGGCGCCAGTGGCGGCGGCGCGGGGTCCCCTTCCGGCAGGCTGACCTCCACGTGTACATCGTCGATGAACAGCGCCGTGACGCCCTCGGCGTTGTCTGGGTTGTACACCCCAAAGTACAGCCACAGGGTCTCTCCGGCATGGCCAGCGACCTCGTGCACCGCCGTCTCCCAACGGGCGCGATCCTCAGGCGTAACCCGGAGGTACTCCACTGTCTGGCCGGCGCCGTCCTGGAGCAGGACCAACTGCCTTCCCTTGGCCAGGTCGCCAGAGATGGCATAGTACGCGTAGCGAATGCGAACCGACACGGCGTTGGCCGGCACCGTGAAGGGTTGGCGCACCGACGAGTAGCTGCGCAGCGGGTCCCCGTCGACCTGGCCCACCTGCATGGCCCGGCTGCCGGAGGCCACCCGCCGCGAGGTATACGTGGCGGAATAGGCCGTAAAAGGGATCTCCCAACAGGTATCGCTCTCAAAGCCGCCGTTCTGCAGCACCTCGTAGTAGACCAGGCCCGGCGCGGGCGTCGGAGAGGGCGTCGGCGTGGGCAGCGTCCCCTGCACCTCGACCGGCGCAGCCGACGCGAGCACCGTCGAGGCCCCCCCGGCCAGTACCTCCACCCGGCTGCCGTAGACGCCTGCCGCGGCGTTGGCCACGGCCTGGAACTGGACGATCAGCTGCCCCGGGGCGGGCGGAAAGTTCTTGTCCAGTGCGGCCACCGCGTCGTACTGCTGGTGGTGGCCGCCGTCGGGGGTCAGCCAGTCAAACGCCTGCCACTCACCGGAATGATCCACCAGCTGGTAGGGGCACACACCCAGCACCTCGGGCCAGCGCGACCAGTAGTCTCGGAAGGCCCGCACCATATAGTCGGCGCGGTTGGCCTCTCCGATCTCCGGGTAGCCCAAGAGATCGAGGATATTGTGGGCGCCCAGCTCGTAACCCGTCTCCGTCAGCAGGACCTGCAGCCCGCGCCGCCCGTGGAACGCCAGGCGGTCCAGTTCCAACGCGTAAGAATCGATGGCCAGATGCGGAAGCAACCGGGCCGTGCCGTCGTGGAGGTTGGCCTCGGGCGGGCGGTTCCCCGGGTAAGGGTGCGTGGCCCACACGTCAAAGGCCTCCAGGGCGCCCGGCACCGTGGCCATGCCATCGATAAAGTCCTGCGGGCGGACATTGCCGCCCGGAGAGAGACCGCCGTTCAGGATGCGAATGCCCCCGTCTCCCAAAGCGCGGATGGCGGCGCTGACGTCGACCAGGAAGCGCGCGTACTCGGCCGGGTTGGCCGCCCCGCCCCACTCGAGATCAAGGTTCGGCTCGTTCCACACCTCCACGTAGAAGGGGCGGCCGGCGCGCTCGGGGACGCTCGCTAGGCCCTTTACCACCCGCGCGTAGGCCTGGGCAATGGCCGTATAGCCGCCCGAGGCGTCCGGGGTCGGCCTGGCCCAATGGGCCTTGATGAGGACCCCATCGCGATACTCATCACCGCGATACTCCCCCTGCAGGCGCACCACCGGGATCAGGTTGCGGCCGTAGGCGCCCTTGACGAACTCGACCCAGCGGGCGTCCGGCCCGGACGTGTTCACGTCGATGTGGTGCACCAGCTGCTTCACGTAGGCGCCGGAGCCCATCAGGTCGCGGACGCGGTCCAGCTGGT
>JAAZBY010000353.1 GCA_012513595.1 Chloroflexota bacterium | reverse complement strand
CTACCGTGACCGGCGGCGACCCGGTCGACCTGACTCCGCATCCCAACAACATCCTGGTCATTGACTACCGCGACTCGGTGACGAGAGTGAGCGACATCACCTGGACCGTGGCATTCGTCGGTGATAACGATGAAGACAACCTGCTCGAGGCCCGCGAGCTGGCCGAGATCACGGTTGACGTGTCGACCTTTGACCTCAAGGCCAACAGCACCTTCGTCGTCGAGCTCAAGCCCCCCACGGGCGGCACCATGCCCCTCGAGCGCACCACGCCGGCCCAGATCGACCCGATCATGGACCTGAACTAGGCGGCGACTCACCACGCCGAACCTAGCACGGAGCGCAGCGAGCGGCCCGGCACCTGACCTGGTACCGGGCCGCTCGACCAAACAGACTACCATATCCTGCGATCATCCCCGGGGGAGTGATAATGTCGGCAGAACTCGAGAAGCGTATCCAGCGGATGGAAGAGGACCTCAGCATCCTCAAGAACCAGATCCGCAACACCCTGCTGGATATTCAAGAGCAGCTGGCGGCGAACTACCATCCCTCCCTGCGCGCATCTCGTAGCGTCGCGACGCGCACGCCCGGCGCATCTCCCGACGGCAGCGAAGAGCAGGCCGGCCCGCCCAAGGTCAAGCAGGTGTCGCTAGACGAGTCGCGTGCGGCCGGCGGCGCCGGCGCCAACAAGGACGTGAGCGTCGGCGTGGGCCTCCTGACCAGCCTGATGAAGTGGGCCCGCAACAGCGTGGCGGCCATCGGCCCGTTGCACACCCGCCAGGTGCTGGAGGCCTACGCCACCGATGGGCAGCTCTCTGAGCAGCTGGTGGAACGGGTCGTCTCGCTGACGGCCCTCTCCTCCGCCGAGCCGCCCGATGAAGATCCATCGCCCGAGAGCGTGCTGGAGATGTTCGTCTCATTGGGTGAGGCGTTGGCCAGCACGTCCTCATCGTCGGCCGGCGGGCAGGAGCAGCGCCGTGGATAAACAGATCATCACCACGCTGCTGATCATGGCAGCGGTGATCACCTTTGCCATGGCCTTCAACGCCGTGTACCCGGCGGTGATGCGCTCCTCCGACGCGCTCGTCTCGGCGGGGCGCCTGTCGAGCGAGCAGCTCAAGACCGAAATCCAGATCATCCACGCCGCCGGCGAGCTGGACGCCACCGGCCTGTGGCGAGACACGAACTCGGACGGGGACATGGACGTGTTCATCTGGGCCAAGAACACCGGCAGCATAACGGTCAGCGCGCCCGCCTCCTGCGACCTGTTCCTGGGCCCCGAGGGCTCCTGGGCGCGCATTCCGCACCAGGAGCACGCCGAGGGCCGCTACCCGTACTGGACGTACACGCTGGAAGGCACCACCCGCTGGGAGCCGACGGGTACCATCGCCATCACCGTGCACTACCCCGAAGCGATCGCCTCGGGCCGCTACTATGCCAAGCTCGTCACCGCCAACGGCCGTGCCGCCGAGTTCCTCTTTGGCATGTGACCTATGGATACCGTGCTGGTGGCGCTGCTGGTCATGATGATGATGCTGCACGGGGTGATGACCGTGGCGACCGGATGGACGTCCGCCCAGGAGCTGACCTCGGCCGCCTGGGCCGACATGGCCGCCCGCACCAGCGAGCGAGCCAGCACCGGCCTGCGCATTATCGATGTCGAGGCCAGCGGGTCGACGGTGTTGGTCACCGTGCAGAACTCTGGGGAGGTCCGCCTGGCCGGCTTTGACGCGTGGGACGTCATTCTGCACTGCCATACGGCGCTGGGGCAGTACCGCATCGAGAGGCTGCCCCTGGCCGGCGGCGCGCTCCCCGGAGAGGGGTGGTCCGTCCAGGGGCTCTATCTGCAGGCCGCCGAGAGACGGGCCGAAGTGTACGAGCCCGGGGTGCTGAACCCCGGCGAGGAGATGATCATCCGAGCGTCGCTGAGTGTGCCCCTGGCGGAGGAGGCTACCCACCTGCTCGTGGTGGGCACCCCCAACGGGGTAACAAGCAGTCGCCAGTTCACGGCGACACCCTGACCGGGCGTGCCGTGCTCCACCGGGGCCACCCAGGCGGAGAGCGAGGCACCCCCGTCGGGAGGAGGAAACACCATGCCGCGCATCCTGCTCGTGGACGACGATGAACTGCTCGTCAAGACTCTGGCGGTCATCCTGGGGCGCGTGGGGCACACGGTGCTCACCGCCTACGACGGGGAGGAGGGCCTGGCCACCGCCATCGAGGAGAGGCCCGACCTGATCCTCCTCGACGTGATGATGCCCGGCATGGATGGCCTGCAGGTCTGCCGGATGCTCCGCCAGGACGAAAGTACCCGCGACATCCCGGTGATCATGTTCACCGCCCTGAACGAGGCGGACCTGCGCTCGCGCAGCGGGCTCCTGGGGGGCAGCCAGTCTGGCGATGACCTGGAGGGAGCCCTGCTGGCCGACGACTATCTCACCAAGCCGGTGCTCGTCGAAGAGTTGCTGCGCCGGGTGAACACCCTGCTGTGGATTAGCACCGTCATCTAGAGTCCGCTGCTGCCCGCGAGAAAGCTAAACTTTATGTCCACCACGATTCTCATCATCGACTCTAACCTGGGCGAACTGGAGAACTCCAAAGCCTCGCTGGGCCGCGCGGGCTTTGGCGTCCAGACGGCCACCACCGGGCGCGAGGGCCTGCAAAAGGCGGTACAGAGCCGCCCGCAGCTGGTCATGGTCGACGCGTTTCTCCCCGATGTCGACCGCAACGAGATGGTCCGGCAGCTCCGCCTGGACCCGGCCACTTCGGACCTGCCGATCATCCTGCTCGTCGATGAGGGCCGCGTGGGGCAGCTGATGATCGGCCAGGAATCGGGCGCCGACGAGTTCCTCATCAAGCCCTTCAGTACCGCCGAGGTGGCCCTCAAGGTGCGCAACCTCCTGCCGGTGGACCTCCAGTCGATCCGCGGGGCCATCGTCTCCACCGGCAACCCCGAGCTGGACTCCAAGATGGGCGGGGGGATCCCGGTCGGCTCGCTGACGCTGATCGAGGGGGATTCGGGCGCGGGCAAGTCGGTGCTGTCGCAGCAGCTGATGTGGGGGTCGCTGCACGACGGGGTCAAGTGCGCGCTGTTTACCAGCGAGAACTCGGTCAAGAGCCTCGTCCGCCAGATGGAGAGCCTCAACCTCGACGTGCTCGACTTTTTGCTCCTGGGTCGCTTCCGCGTCTACCCGATGGAGGTCGCCCGCCTGGGGTCGCGCGCCCCCCAGGTGCTGGTGGAAGCCATGGAGGCGGAACGCTACCGCGACATGATCTTTGTCGATGCGCTGACCTCGGCCATCACCCATTCCTCCGACGCCGAGGTGCTGGAGCTGTTCGAGCAGTGCAAGAGGCTGTGCGCCCTGGGCACCACGGTCGTCGTGGTGCTGCACTCGCACGGGGTCACCAGGGATCTGGTGATCCGGTTGCGGTCGCTGTGCGATGCGCACTTTCAGCTGCGCACCGAAGAGATGGGCCAGAAGCTCGTCCGCGCCCTCGAGGTCACCAAGGTGCGCGGGGCGGAAAAGAGCACCGGCAACCTGGTCACCTTTGAGGTCGAACCCGGCTGGGGCATGCGCCTCATCCCCGTTACCCGCATGAGAGGCTGACCGTGAGCATCGCCGGACTTCCCTTTGCCCCTGTATTGGCCATGGAGACCGCCGAGGTCGCCCTTGCCGAGAACCTGTCTGATCTGCTGCCGCCGGCGCTCCTGCGGGAGTGTGACCAGTGCCCCGTCCTGGCGCACTATGTCCGCAGCCTGCCGCTGGACGAGGTCGGCGTGCCCGAGTACTACCCCAAGCTCTCGCGCGACCTGCAGAAGCTCAAGCACCGTAACCTGATCTACCCGATCAAGGACGGCCTGTACGTGCACATCTACCCGGACAGCAAGGGCGAGCGCGACTATTACATCACCATCGAGCCCGACCTGCTGCTCGACGTCGACACGCTGACCGACGAGGTGGAGAAGCACCTGCTCGAGTACGCCGAGGAGATCGGCAAGACCACCAACGACGACGAAAAGCGCGAGGCCCTGCTGCGGGTGCTGGACGAGATCTGCACCACCGACCCGGACGAGCGGAGTGACCGCGTCAAGGTCACGCCGCAAGAGATGGAGGCGGTGCGCTACCACGTCCTGCGGCAAAAGATGGGCATGGGCGCCCTGCAGCCGCTCCTGCAGGACCCCTACATCGAGGACATCTCGTG
>JAAZBY010000352.1 GCA_012513595.1 Chloroflexota bacterium | reverse complement strand
CGGAAACGACGCGCTGCGTCTCAACGATGCGGTTCACGGCCTCGATCGTATCGCGCAGCTCCGCGGCATGTTCAAAGCGAAGCTCGGCGGCGGCCTGGGCCATCTCGGCGGTCATCCGCTCGATGATCTGCTCCTGTTTCCCCTCCAGGAACAGGCAGGCCCTGTCGATGATGGCGCGATAGTCCTCGCGGCTGATGGCCCCGATGCACGGGCCGGTGCAGCGCTTGATGTGGTAATACAGGCAGGCACGGGTGACCTTGCCGTCCATCTCCATCTCGCAGGTGCGGTAGGGAAAGAGCCTGCGCAGGAGCTCCAGGCTGCGGTACACCGCCTGGCTGGAGGTGAAGGGCCCAAAGTAGCGCCCACCGTCCTGGGCCATGCTCCGCACGATCAGGATGCGCGGATAGTCCTCATACCAGGTGACTTTGATGTACGGGTAACGCTTGTCGTCCTTGAGGCGGATGTTGAAGCGGGGCCGGTACTTTTTGATCAGCTCGCACTCGAGGATCAGCGCTTCCAGCTCCGACTGGGTGACGATCCAGTCGAGGTCGGCAATCTCCAGGACGAGCTGCTGCGTCTTGCCGGTGTGCGCGGCGGAATCCTGAAAGTAAGAGCGCACGCGGTTGCGCAGGTTGATCGCCTTGCCGACATAGATGACGCGGTTCCTGGCGTCACGCATGATGTAGACGCCCGGCTGCGTGGGCAGCCCGGCGAGCCTGGTCTGTACCGTTTCAGTGGTCATCTCGCCCCGTAAGGATCACTTGCAGCCGTGTTCTTGTTGCTACCAGTCCATCGCAGCCCGGCGCGTCTCGGGCGCGGCCAGGCCGTCCGTCCAGACGCAATAGTCCTCGGGCTGCTCGGCCCCCCAGGTGAGCACGCAGTGGTCGCCGTCCCGATCGATGGCGTGGATGGTCACCATGCCGTGATAGTCGCGATCGAGGGCCTCCAGGTCGCGCGCCGCCTCACGCACCGCCTCATGCACGGTCATGCCCATCTTCATGTAGAGGACCACGGCGCGTGAGGTGCCGGCGCGGATGGTCAGCTCTCCCTGGCCGATACAGGCCGCCGCGCCATAGCGCTGGTCGGCGTAAGAGCCGGCGCCGATGATCGGCGAATCTCCCAGGCGGCCAGGGTACTTCCAGGCCCAGCCGCTGGTCGAGACGCCGCTGGCGATGTGCCCGTCGTCGCCGCGCACCAGAAACGTCGTCGTCCCGTGGGCCAGGAAGGGGTCGGCCGTCAACCCCGCCAGCGCGGTCAGGTTCTGCGCCGGCCAGTTCGCCAGCGCCGCCGGCGAGACGTGCTCGCGCCGCCACTTTTCCCAACCCGCGCGGGCCTCCGGGGTCAGGTTCTCACCGGCCACCATGCCCCACTCGGCGGCAAAGCGCGCGGCTCCCTCGCCCACCAGCAGGACGTGGGGCAGCCGCTCCATCACCTGGCGGGCCACCGAAATGGGGTGGAGGTAGCCCTGCAGGGCGCCCACCGCCCCGGAGCGGAGCGTGCGACCGTCCATGATGCTGGCATCGAGCTCCACCTGGCCCAGGAGGTTGGGCCAGCCTCCCCGGCCCACCGAGTGGATCTCCGGGTCCAGCTCGACCTGTTGAATACCGAGTTCGATGGCGTCCAGCACGGGGCGCCCGGCCAGGAGGGCGTCGACGGTGGTCTGGATGCCGGCGACGCCGACGGAATTGGTCACTACGACGCGCATCGCGGGGTGTCCTCTCACGTTGGATGGCGGGCGCGGCGTGGCCGCCGGCCGGATGGGTTGACTGGCCCATTATAGCCCAGCCGGCGCGCTCCTCCAACGATGGCCCTGCGGCCAAACTTGCTTTCTCCTGCCGAGCCGGTCGGCAGCTTGTCGCCCCCACCCGCCTCGGCTACACTCGCAGCGACAGGTGGGAGCGATCAGAAGAGGTGAGAGATGAACGATAGGCACATCGCCGCGGCAGCCCTTGATCAGGGCCAGGGGATCGTCCGCCTGGCGCCCAACTGGGTGCCACGCGCCTTCTGCATCCCGGGGCGCCGCCTGAAGCTGCACCCCGACGACTATTACGCCCTGG
>JAAZBY010000351.1 GCA_012513595.1 Chloroflexota bacterium | reverse complement strand
ATCACCGGGCTGTTCTCGCCACAGATCAGGCTGCAGTCACAGTCGCACATGGTGATTGAGTATTGAGTAGGGTCGCCGGGTGCCCGCGGCGCCTAGGCCTGCGGGATGGCGGACTCCCCGGCGAAGGAAACCATACCTATGAGATCAGAACACGCACGTCGACCCAGAGAGGCTCGGGCCCCAGAGCGCGGCGCCAACCTCGTGGAGCTGGCCCTCATCCTGCCCCTCCTGCTCTTCCTGATGTTCGGAGTGGTAGACATGGGGCGCGCCTTCTACGCGGTCATCAGCCTCACCAACGCCGCCCGCGAGGGGGCACGGTACGCCTCACGCAACAGCCTGGCCGGCACTGAGGCGGACGTCCTCAAGGTGGTGCAGCAGGTGCAGGGGGAGCCGGCTGTTCCTCTGGCCCCCAGCGAGATCACGGTCACGGTCGAGGGGCTGGGGCGGCCCGTCGGCGACAACGTCGTCGTTACTGCCACGCTGACCTATCCGACGCTTATGGGTCAGTTCGTGGGTCTGCAACCGCTCACCCTGAGTCGGCGCGCCGAGATGCGCATCTTTGGCAAACAGACGCCCTGAGTAGATCACACTGCGTGCTGAGGTGAAACATGTCTCCTAGCCGGTCGGAGGGGCGCCCAGGCAAGAGCCAGCGCGGACAGGTCCTCATAGTCGTCGCCGTGGCCATCACGGTGCTGTTCCTCTTTGTGGGCCTGGCGGTGGACGTGGGCTTTTGGTACGGCGAGCGCCGCAAGATGCAGAACGCCGCCGACGCCGGTGCCCTGGCCGGCGCCTTTGAGATCTGTCACGGGAACCCGACGCTGTATGCGGACTCGGCGCGGGACTATGCCGAGCGCAACGGCGCCGACGAGGTCACCGTGCTGCGGGTGAACCTGGATGGCAGCGCCGACGAGGACGCGGGCACCACGGTCGTGGTCAGCGCCACGGTGACGGCCCAGACCTTCTTCTCGCGCCTGGTGCTGCCGAACGTGCGGGTGAGCGCCGTGGGCGCGGCGGCCTGCGGCAGTGCGGAGGGCGGCTGTGGGGCGCTGCCGATCGCCTTTGACGAGCCCACATACAACAACAGCACGCTGCTGCCCTGCAGCGAGTACGACGCGGCCAGCGGCAAGTTCACCATATATACGGTTGGCAGCACTTTTATCCTATGGGGTGAGGACAACGCTAGCGCCAGCCTCAACGCGCTATGTGACCAGTGCATGTGTGGGGGCGCGAGCAATTACCTGTACAACTATATCACCTCACACTTTGACGACACCACCACGGTGATCAGCGGCACGACGAGCTACCCGTGGGGCACCTGGAAGACTCTGCCGAACCAGCCACAGTTCATCATTGGTGGACAGCCCATGCAGCCCGGCAACCGCGGCTGGCTGCAACTAGGCCTGGACGACGCCCCGCTCGGCCCGGAGGCCGGCGGCGACAACGCCTGCAACAACACCTCGAACTGCGGCTCGGCCATCAACTGCTGGATCAAGTACGGGTTCCCCGGCCAGATCAGGCTGAGCGATCCCCCGATGTGCCTGTTGGGGCAGCCCGGCGTCAAGGACAGCGTGCTGGAAACCGCGAAGGCAAGGATCGAGGACACGATCAGCTCCTTCGTGCTGTACAACGGGTGGTGCGGTGACACTGATCCGATCAGCTTCAACTGCAGCTCTGGCAGTGGTGGCACCAAGTTCAAGGTGGCCGGGCTCGGTTGCGGCCTCGTGCTGCACGTCTTCTCAGACAAGAACAAAGACGGCATCACGATGCCGAACTCGCCTGGCTACACATGCTCCAAAAACGGCAAGCCGCCGCCCAAATGTCCGACATGCCCGGAAAAGCAACGCGGCATCATGGTCACCAAAGTGTGTGATTGCCCGGCCACGACCTGTACCGGCACCACCGGGGAGCCGGTCGACCCGAGCACGCCGCGGGCCGCGAGCCTGGTCGCTGTCCCTGCCAACCTCACCTGGCCCACCTCGCCCTGAGGCCGAACGGCCCGCTCTGTTCT
>JAAZBY010000350.1 GCA_012513595.1 Chloroflexota bacterium | reverse complement strand
GCTGGCCTCCTGGTACTGGGTCATGGCCTTTAGGGCCACAAACACGGGCCACGGATCGTAGGGGCGGTACTTGTCGCCGCGGGAGGTGTCTCGGACGGGGCCCAGCCAGCCATCGGCGTGCTGGTGCGTCAGAATGTAGTCCATCCAGCGATGCACTTTGGCCTTCAGGCCCTCGTCGTCGAGGACGTAGGCCAGGGGGATCACGCCGTCCAGCCAGTACGGCCCGCGCTCCCAGCCCTCGGCCGAGCCGCCGATCCAGCCGGATTCGGCGATGTCGGGCCAGAACTCGTCCAGGTGGCCGCTCAGCCCGTCACGCTGGATCTCCAGCTGGCGGCGCAGCCAGCCGGTGGCCCGCACTGTGCCGAGCGGCAGCGGCCGCAGCGCCAGCGGCAGCAGTCCTTTCGCCTTGGTCATCGGTTGAACCTCCTAGTGTCGCCAGGGGCGGCGCTGCCAACAATCGGGGCCGGGCGCCGTCTCGTTAGGGTATGGTGATGGTCGGCTCACGCGGCGAGAGCCCGTCCGGGTCGTTGACCTGGGCCCCGTGCGGGGCGGGCACAGGCCCCGCCAGGAGGGGGTCGGCAGTGCGCTGCATCCAGCGCTCGAGGCGGACGCGCATGTCTCGCAGAACCTCGGCCATCGCGGGGTCGCCAGCGAGGTTGTGCGCCTCGCCCGGGTCGAAGCAGAGGTCGTACAGCTGCTCCGCCGCGACGGGCCGGGCGGCCCAGCCATTGCGCAGGAGCAGGTCCTTGCTGGGGCTGTCGTCGCAGTTCGGCAGGACGGGCGTCTCTTGCCCGCCAAAGCGGCGGATGTACTTGAACCGTCTGGTGCGCACGGCGCGCTGTGGCTCGTAGGCGGCGTGGTAGGTCACCTCTGCCGTGATCTCCTCGTTGATCTCTTGCGCTTCGCCCCGCACCAGGGGCATGAACGAGCACCCCTCGAGCCAGGCGGGCCGGGCCATGCCGAGCAGGTCGCAGAGGGTGGGAAAGACGTCGATGTGCGACACGAGCCCGTCCAGCACGCGCCCGCCCGTGAAGCCGCCCGGCCCGCGCATGATCAGCATCACGCCAAGGCCATGGTCGGTGAGGTTGCACTTTATCAGGGGGAAGGCCAGGCCGTGGTCCGTGGTCATGATGACCAGGGTGTTCTCGGCCAGGCCGGCGGCCTCCAGCGCGTCAAGCACGGCGCCCATGCCGGCATCCAGCCGGCGGGCCGAGGTTCTGAACGCCGCCATGTCGTGGCGCGTCTCGGGCGCGTCAGGCAGGGGGGCGGGGGGCCGGCAGAAGCGCGGGTCGTCCGGCGGCTCCGGCGACGGGTACTCGCGGTGAGTCTCCGCAAAGCCGACCGACAGGAAGAAGGGCTCCTGTGGCCGGCCCTCAAGGAAGCGCACCGCGGCCGGCGCCACGTGCTGGGCCTCGCGGCTGGGGAGGTCCACGACCTCGTCGTACCCGATCATGTGCGGCTCCGGCGCGACGTGCTGAACACCGATGAGCGTCGAGCGGTAGCCGGCCTGGCGCAGCGTGTGCACCAGGTGCTGGCGGTAGTCCTTGAGGCGGAAGCCGCGATGGGCCAGCCCGATCATCCCCGCCGAGTGGGCGCTCTGCCCGGTCAGGAGCGCGGCGCGGCTGGGCGAGCAGGTCGGGGCAGCGTTGAAGGCCTGCCGAAAGACCACCCCTTGCTCCGCAAAGCGCTGGATGTGCGGCGTGGGCACGTCGTACCCGTACGGTTGCACGTAGCGCCCCGTATCATGGGAGTGCAGGTACAGGATGTTGGGTCGGCTCACAAGGCGCTCCTTTGCAGACTGAAGGGGCGCCCGCGGCGCCCCACCCATACACGCCGAGTACGCTCCCGGCAGCGCCTAGAGGGTGATCTGCGGGGGTACCAGGGCAAACCGGTCGTACCCCGTCAGGTCGAACGGACGGCTCGGCCGCGCCCAGGGCGCGCCCATCTCAGAGAAGAGCAGGCGGCGCTCGCCGGCCTCCTCGACCAGGGCGTTGATGCCGATCAGCTCGGTGGACATGTCGTTTTCGGGCAGGTCGGAGCGCTTCAGGAAGCGCTCGTCCAGCGGATGGATGGCGCGGGCCGACTCGTAGGCGCCGTTGGAAAAGAGCACGTGCCCGCGGGTGTCCTCAATAACCTGCTTCGGGCGGCCGCCCGTCTTGAGGCAGCGCAGCACGTAACGCAACGCCACCTCGCCGCGGATCTTGGAGGTGGGCCGCTCGACGGTGCCCTCGCGCGTGGCGATGCGGTAGCTGTCAAAGCCCCAGCGGGCGCTCCCAGCGCTGCCGATGATGTCCATGGCGGTGTGGGCGACGTTGTCCTCTCCGCACAGGGTGGCCAGGAAAAGGATCTCGACGCCGGTGTTCGTCCTGGCGCGTGCCGACACGGTATCCTCGCCCTCGATCTTGTGCCCCTTGTACAGCTCGGCCTGCACCTCCACCGGCACGGCAAAGGCGCCGGCCTGCGGGGCCGCAAAATACATGGCGTTGTTGATATAGTGGGCGTGGGGGTTGTTCATCGGGCCGTCGAGCACCAATACGTCGCCCAGCCGGTAGCGCCCGGCCCAGTTGTTGCGCCGGTAGTAGCGCTCCGTCCGGCACCAGACCAGGCGGATCACGACCGCCTCCACGGTGCCCAGGGAGCCGGCCACGATGGCGTCCTTGATGGCCCCGGCCGCCTCCGAATAGATGTGCTGAAAGTCAACGGCCAGCCAGCGGTCCGCGCGGCGGGCCGCCTCGGTCATGCGGTCGACGTTCTGCACGAGCGTCGTGGACGGCTTGGCCAGGAACACGTGGCAGCCGTGTTCAAGCGCCATGATCGCCATGGGGCAGTGCAGGTGCAGGCCGGTGCCGATGGTGACCAGGTCGATGTCGCGGTGCTCGGCGAACATCTCCTCCATGGTGGCGTAGACGCGCGTGCCGCGCGAGGTCAGCTCCTCCAGGAGATCGCCGTAGCGCTGCGGATAGAGCTCGACGACGGCGCGGATCTCGGCCTGCCCTTCGTCGCGCAGGCGACGCGCCGCGTTGATATAGTTCGCCGCATACCCGCCAATGCCCACGCAAGCCAGTTTAAAGGTCATGTTCCCCCCGATCGCAGAGTGTTAGGAAAAGAGCATCAGGCCCCGCACCCACATCCTGCCGGGCCCGGTGATGCAGAGGCGCACTTCGGCGCAGGCGGCGTTCGGCGGGGCCACCGCCTCAAACGTGTCCTGGGTCCAGTCGGTATCCCCGCTGAAGGGGTGGCCCTTGGGCTGGGTGAGCACGTCGCCGACGTAGCCGCCCAGGTCGTCCACGAAGGCGAGCTGCAGGTACGCCGCGGCGGTCATCGGCCCGGCCGTACGCACCTGCCCCGTGAACGTGTAGCGCTGGCCCGGCGTTGCCGCCACGTATTGCTGCAGGTAGACGGCGCCCAGCCGGTCGTAGGCGATGCCCGGGCAGGGGCGCGGGTGGGCGTCCTCGTCCCAGATCACTTCCCCGCCGCCCTCGGCCAGGCGCGTGGCCAGGATCCAGCCGGTCGGCAGGCCGTCGGCGTCGCGCTCGCGGAAGGAGCCGTTCACCAGCCTGGGGTTGATGGGTCGCTCCATGGTGTAACTGCGCCAGGACCAGACGACCTGCCCCGCGCCGTCGACCTCCAGGACCTGCTTGTGCTGCTGATCCGAGATCAAGACGTTGCCGTTGGGCAGCTTGTCCGCCTCATAAAAGTTGGCGAAATAGTCTACCGCGTACTGCCACACTATCTGGCCCGCCGGGGTGATCTCGATGACGCGATGGTTCTTCGAGTCTGTGATGAGTGTGTTGCCGTTGGGCAGGCGGTCGGCATCGCGCGGCCAGGCAAGCAACTCGGGCCGGCCGGCACCGTACGACCAGACGACCCGCTTGGCGCGGTTCACCTCCAGGACGGCCCTGCCGTCCGAGTCGGCGATGAGCACGTGCCCGTTGGCGAGGGGGTCGCAGTTGTGCGGGTGGCTGATGCCGTCGGAGTACTCCCAGACAGCGTGACCGCCGCGTGTGGCGATCACGCAGCGGTCGTTGTTCCGATCGGTGATCAGCAGGGTGCCATCGTCCAGGAGGTGCGCGTCGTTGGGATAGTGGAGGTGTGAGCCGTCGGAGAGGAGCCCGCTGCCGGCCGACCACTCGTCCGTCGTGAAAGCGATGGTGCCCTCGGGCGTGACCTCGATGACGCGGTTGTTGTTCGTGTCGGCGATCAGGGTGTTCCCGTCGGAAAGGCGCTTGGCGCTGTGGGCGAACCGGAGGCCCTCCATATAGCGCCACACGATGCGGCCCCAGGGGTCGATCTCCAGGACCTTGCTTCCGGCGCTCTGCAGGTCGCCGGCGTCGGTGATCAGGGTGTTGCCATTGGAGAGGCGCTCGACGTCACAAGGGAAGAAGAGCTGATCGGCCAGGGCCGCGCGGTGCGCGAGCAGGCCCACGCTGCCTTCGGGCGGTGTCATCGCGGCGCGCACCTCACATGTAGCCCAGGTCGCGGAACTTTTTCATCAGGTCTTCCTTGTCCTGACGGCGCCCGCCACGCTCGTTGGTGTGTTCCAGGTCCTGCTCCCAGGCCGGCACGTCCGACACCTTGACCGTGGTGACCCTGGCGCCGAGGGAACGGTACCCCTGGGCATACAGCGAGCAGTGGGGAATGTTCAGGAGCAGCGTCGCATCCCACACGTCGCGCTCAGTAAAGTGCAGGATCGGGCAGATGCGCGTGTGGGCGGGGTTGAAGGGTGTTTCCTCTCGCGGGCTAAAGTAGGTCTCATCGGCACGAGCGGACTGCTCATCCCAGCGGATCCCGGCGAAAAAGCCGGCGACGCGCGATGCGTACAGGTACCCGTTCAGGGCCACGGTCTTCATCAGGTGGTTCCCGACGAACGACTCGGGCTCATAGACGAAGGTGTCCTCGTCGTAACCCAAGCGGGCGATCTCGGCGCGGTTGGTCTCGTTGAGGTCCGCCACGCGGACCTCGGCACCCAGGCGGCCGCCGGCTGCTCGGCTCACGTCGCCGTTGTGCAGCACCGTGACGCGCAGGTCCCACTCGGCGGCCAGGCTCTCCATGAACTGGCGCACTTCGGGGAACATGTCCCCCTCGTCGATCACAAAGCAGCCGGGGAGCGGGATACCCGCCTCCTGGCAGGCCAGGCGGACGGTGTAGAGCGTCAGGGTGGAGTCTTTGCCGCCGGTCCAGGCGACGGCCAGGCGGTCGGCCCCATAGCGCCGAAGGGCCTCGAGGGCGATCTGTTTAGAGTCCTCGATCTTGCGGAGCAGCAACTCCCGGCGCGCGTCTTCTAGCATGGGTACCTCGCGTCACACATCGGCAGCCACAACGCGCCTACACTAGGCGATCGGCCCAGCCCTGTCAAGGCTAGGGCCGCGGGCCGGCCACGGAACGGGGGCTTGGCCGGGCCCGGCGGATCGCCTAGAATGCCGCTCGGGACGCGAGAGACCGATCCGAAGGGGGCATTGTGAGCGCTTATGAGTCTGTGGGGCAAGCCGCCGGGCGGCCGCGCCTCCTGGTCACTACCGACATCAGCACGCTGACGGCCGACCGGGGCGAGCCCGACGATACCCAGTCGTTGGTGCGCCTGCTCCTCTACTCCTGTGACATCGACGTCGAGGGGTTGATCGCCTCGAGCACGATGGAGAAGGGGCGCGTCGCCCACGACGAATACATCCGTACTGTCGTACGGGCCTATGGTCAGGTGCAGGGGCGGCTGGCCCAGCACCACCCGGCCTTCCCGACCGAGGAGGCGCTGCAGGCCCGCGTCAAGCGGGGCAACGGAGACTATGGCATGGCCCACGTGGGGCCCGGGCACGACTCGGAGGGCTCCGACTGGATCGTCGCCGCCGTGGATTCGCCCGACCCGCGGCCGCTCTGGGTGGCGGTGTGGGGCGGCACGACGGAGCTGGCCCAGGCTCTGTGGCGCGTTTCCGCAGAGCGGAGCGAGGCCGAGGTGCGGCGCTTTGCTTCCCGGTTGCGCGTCCACGCCATCGCCGATCAGGATGACACGGCCCCTTGGATCAGGGAGCGCTTCCAGGATCTCTTGTACATCACCAACCGGCACGTGTTCCGCGGCATGTACAAGGGCGGCGACCAGTCCCTCGTCACGCGGGATTGGGTGCGCCGCTACGTCACCGAGGGGCATGGGCCCCTGGGCGCCGCCTACCCGAACTACGACGGCGGCGACCCCTGGGGCCAAGTGAAGGGCGTCAAGGAGGGCGACACGCCGTCCTTCCTGTACGTAGTGCCCAACGGGCTGAGTGACCCCGAGGAGCCGACCTGGGGGTCCTGGGGCGGCCGCTTCACCGGCCAGGGGCGCCACTACACCGACGCGGCCGATGCCGTGCCGGGCGAGGAGGGCGAAGGCGTCACCGTCAGCCGCTGGCGCCCGGCCTACCAGGCCGCCTTCCGCGCGCGGATGGCCTGGTGCCATACGCCGTTCGAGCAAGCCAACCACGAGCCCGTGGCGCACCTGGCGGGCTCCCGGCGTCGCGACGTGCACCCCGGCGACGAGGTGCTGCTCGACGCCTCGGCCTCCTCAGACCCGGACGGTGATGGCCTGGCCTTCCGCTGGTGGGTCTACCCCGAGGCCGGCACCTATCGCGGCCCGCTCGCGATCCAGGGCGCGGAGGAGCCGGTGGCCCGCCTGGTGGCGCCACGGGTGGAGAAGCCGGAATCCGTGCACATCATTCTCGCCGTGACCGATGACGGCGAGCCGCAGCTCACCTCGTACCAGCGCCTGGTGCTGACCGTCACCCCGTAAGCGTAGCCTACTGCCGCCAGCGAAAGGATAGACAGATGCCGGACCTGCCCGAGTACGTGTGTTTCCGCACCGCCACGCCCATCACGGTCGACGGACGCCTGGACGAGGAGGCCTGGCAGCGCGCGCCGCTGGCCATGCTCCGCGAGGACCTGAGCGGCGATGCACCCCGCCAGCCCACCACCATGCAGGCAGTGTGGGACGATACCTACCTGTACGTGGCCTTTCACTGCGAGGACAAGGACATCTGGGGGATCACGACCGAGCGGGACCAGCCGATCTTCAAGCAGGAGGTCGTCGAGGTCTTCCTCGACGATGACCGCGATGGCATCGGGTACGTGGAGATCGAGGTCAGCCCGCTGAACGCCGTGCTGGACCTGTTCATGCTGAACCGCGACGACGTCCGCAAGCCGATGTTCTGCTGGGACTGTGAGGGCCTCCGGAGCGCAGTGGTGGTAGACGGCGATCCACATCGCCGCGGCACAGACGACCGCTCCTGGACGGTGGAGATCGCCATTCCCTTTGACGAGATGCTCACCGCGCCGCACATCCCGCCGCAGCCCGGCGACGTCTGGCGCGCCAACTTTTACCGCATCGACCGTGCTGAGGATGGCGACGAGTACTCGGCCTGGTCACCCACGTTCCGGCGCAACTACCACACGCCCAAGCGCTTCGGGAGGCTGGTCTTCTCAGGCCGGAGCGTCTAGCCGCTCCTAGCGGCCGCCGGCCAGGGCGGCGAAGGTGCGGTCGTACTCGGGCGCCTGCAGCGACCAATCGTAGCGGGCCACTTGCCCCCGCAGGGAGGTGGCCCGTGCGACCTCCGGATGGGCGCAGAGGTACGCCAGGCGCTCGACCAAGCCGTCCTCGCTCTCGTATAGGCACAGGTCGCGGTGCTCGGCGGGCACGAACTGCGGGTAGGCCAACCGGTTGGGCATCAGGGGGAGGCAGCCGCAGTACATCCCCTCGGCCACCGAGATGCCGAACGACTCCTGGATGGCCGTGCTGACGACCACATCGCCACGCCACAGCCAGCCGGCGTACTCGGCGAACGACTCCGCATAGCCGTACTGCACCAGATGGCCCGCCAGCCGCTCACGGGCCTCCTCGAACTCTGCCGGCGGCTGCACAAAGCTCTCCCCGAGCAGGGCCAGCCGAAAGTCGAGCCCCCGCTCAACCAAGGCGTACACCGCGCGAAAGAACACCTCGGGCGCCTTGTCGTACTCCCAGCGATGGTTCCAGACGATCAGGAGTGGGCCGGCACGTCCCTCGGCGACGCGATGAGCGTCAAGCGCCGCCAGCGACAGGCCTAGCGGCAGCACCTCGCTGCGCGCTCGCAAGGTGGCCACGGTGTGCAGCTCGGTGTAGTCCGGAAAGTGCTTCAGCAGGCGTGGCAGCTCCTCAAACCACGACTCCAGGTGATAGGCCGAGTTGAACAGGACGCGTTCGGCGCAGAGCATGCTGGCATAGTTGATAAAGCCGTAATGGAGGTCGGGCTTTTCGCCGGGCGGGGGCGGGTAGGTGAGCTGGTTCTCATGCATGTAGAGCGCCGTGGGCAGCCGGTGGGTCAAGTCGCGGGTCAGGGCCAGAAAGGTGGCTAGGTCGAGCATGTCCGTGGCCAGGAGGAGGTCGGGCTGTAGGCCCTGCTCGCGGTACTCGTGGGCCAGCGTGACGGCGCCGCCGTGCATGCGCCACTTCCAGAAGCGCCCGGCCATGGTCAAGAGCTGAACGTCATGGACGCTGTGGGCCGCATAGCCCTGTGCCCAACTCTTGTGTGAGCCGGTGTAGTAGGGCTCCAGGAGACAGATCGTGGTCATGGTGGCCTCGCTGTCGCGGTCTGAGGTGGTCGGTGGAGGCGCCAGCGCCGGCCCGGGCCGCCGCTGGGCGACGGACCTGGGCCGGCGCGGTGCGCGCGTGCAGCGTCTAGACTGGCTTGGGCGCGATGCCGACTGCCGCCAGGCGTCGCTGGGCCTCGGCGTAGACGTCCTCGGCCAGCGGCCCCCGAGAGGCGGCCGCGACGTTCTCACGGACGTGGGCCGGGTTGCCGGAGCCGACGATCGCGGCGCTCAGCGACCGATGGCTGAGCGCGTAACGGATCAGGAAGCCGTTGCGGGTCTCCCCGGGCTCGCAGAGTTCGTCGAGGCCGGCCTCGTCGCAGAGCGCGTCATAGTTGTGGAAGTAGCGCTTCAGCAGGCCCCGCGCGATCACGCTGATGCCCCGCTCGGCCGCCTTGTCGATGGCCAGCTCGCAAGTCCTGGTCAGGCCGCCGTAGACGGTCTGCATCGTGTCAAACACGCCCCACGACAGATACTCCTGGATGTGGCGGTAGCTGTACTCCGCCGGGTACCAGGGGTCGTTGGCGCTGCGGTTGATAAAGCTGAT
>JAAZBY010000036.1 GCA_012513595.1 Chloroflexota bacterium | reverse complement strand
CCAGCCGGGGGTGTGCATGATGGACGACGCGCGTGCCGGGCCGCTGGCGCCGTGGGTGGCCTCGCGCGCTGGCCGGGTGTGGGTATCGCTGGCACTCTTTGCCGTGGGGCTCGTGGTGGGGGTGCCCGCCTACACGGGCCTGCCGTCGCAGGGGCTCGTGCTGGCCTACCGCTACGGCCTGCCGGCTCTGTGGGCCGCCCTGGCCCTGTTGGCCACGCGCATCATGCCACTGAGGCCCTTCCGCCCGGTGCTGTGGAGCCTGTTCGGCGTGTCGTTGGGGCTGGGCCTGGCCTACGCCCTGGGCGGCTGGCCGCTCGAGGCGCTGGGGCTCTCGACCGCCACGCCGCGGGGCGCGGCGGTGGCCAAGCTATCGGAAGCGATCCCGATGTACGGGGCCATCTTGCTGGCGACCCTTCTGGCGGGGCGCGGCCTTGGCCCGCTGAGCCTGCGCGGCGGGCGCCTGGGGCTGAGCCTGGCCCTGGGGCTCCTCTCCGCGGTCCCGCTGGTGGCGTACGTGGCCCTGGCCCCCGACGCCAAGGCCCTGGCCAGGACGCCGGCGGCCACGGTCCTCGCCTGGCTCCCCTGGGTCGCGCTGTTCTCGGCGGCCAACGGCCTGCTGGAGGAGCTGTGGTTCCGGGGCGCCTGGTTCGGCACCTTTCGTGAGGCGGTCGGCGCGCCGGCGGCCATGCACGTGACCAGTCTCTCCTTTGCCGTCTGGCACGTGATCATTTACTGGGGCGAGCCCGCCGTGCTCCTCCTCCTGTGGCCCGTGTTTCTCTACCTCGGCTATGCGTATGCCGGCATCGTCCGCAAGACCGGCTCGCTGTGGGGGGCCGTCCTCGGGCACACCCTGGCGGACGTCCTGTTCCTCCTGGTGACCTTTGCCACCAGCCACGCGCTGTAGCGGCGGGGCGGGCGCTTGGCGTACAATGGGCCTCCGGCCGCGCCGCGCGCCGGGCACGCACACCCCTACCGGCACCAAGGAGGCCCGCCCGCCATGATCCTGCCCACCGATGTCGTCGATCGTTCGCTGCGCCAGATCCTGCCCCGGCCCCGCCAGGCCGAGCCCACCGGGGAGGCGCTCTCCCTCGCTCCGGGGGCCTGCCTCGCCATCGCCCCGGGCGCCGCGCCCCTGGCCGCCCAGGCCGCCCGGCGGCTGGCGCGGCTCACGCGGGACGAGTTCGCCCTCGACCTGCCCATCCATGAGGACCCGCGCTGCCCGGCCGGCAGCCTCTGGCTCCTCCCGACGTCGGGCGCCCCCGCGCCCGACCCTGTGGCCCCGCCCGAGGCCGCCCTCGGCGAGGAGGCCTACCGCCTGAACGTCGGCCCGCGGGGCGCCGTCGTCGCCGCGCGCGAGGGGCGCGGCCTGCTGTGGGGGGCCATGACCCTCTGGCAGATGCTGACGCGCCACGCCGGCGCCCTGCTGGCCGCCGGCGTGCGCCTGGCCGATTGGCCCCGTTACCCCTGGCGCGGGTTTATGTTTGATTCGGGCCGGGCGCCCAACTCGCCGGCCAAGATGCGCCGCATCATCCGCATCTGCTCGGCCTTCAAGCTCAACTTTTTCGTCTTCCGCGAGGGGGACGATGAGCTGAACGCCGTCCGCTACCGCAACCTGCCGCTCGGCTCGCTGAACCCCTGCGCGCTGACCATGGACGAGGTGGACGCCCTGGCCGACTATGCCGCGGGCCTCGGCGTCACCCTGGTGCCCGAGGTCGAGGCGCTGGGCCACTCCAACGCCAAGGGGCGGCACTACCCCGACCTGGTGGCCGGCGGGATCGAGACCGCCTACGAGGGGATCGGCGTGCACCGCCGCAAGGTGCACCTGCACCCCGCGGATCCACGCGCCCTGGCGTTGGTGGAGGCCATGCTCGACGAGTGGGCGCCGCTCCTGCGCTCGCCCTACCTGCACCTGGGGCTCGACGAGGTGCTCATGCCCCGCGAGCCGCAGGCCGAGCACCTGGCCCGCCTGCTCGAGGTGGTCGAGCGCGTCGGCGCGCGGCACGGGTGCAGCATCGCGCCCATTGTGTGGGCCGATGCGCCGCCCACGCCGGAGGCCTGGCGGCAGCGGGTGGTGCGCTGTATGTGGTCATACGTGCAGCACAACGAGTACGGCCCGATCGATACCGCTAACGAGCACCTGCTCCGCCAGGGGATCGACCTGCTCTCCGCCCCCGGCGCCGACCAGCCGGTGTGGATGGCGGGCGGTTCGGGCACTGAGCATACTCCGTATACCAAGTGCCCGGATGCCGACGCGGTCGCCAACCTGGCCGCCTGGGCCCGCTGGGGGGCCGACCGGCCCAACTATACCGGGCTCTTTGCCGTGCAGTGGTCGGGGAACATGACCGACGACTGGCTGACCGATTTCGTGGCCGCCGCCGACTATGGCTGGCTCCCGCCGGCCCAGGTGCCGGCGCCTGAGGACGACCTGGCCCGCTTCCGCGCGGCGCTGGCGCGCCTGCGCGACGCGGCCTCCCCGGCGGCGAATGAGGTCGACCCGCCCGCTTGGGACGGCATCTGGCTGGAGGGGCAGCGCTGGCGCGAGGAGGTCCTGCCGCACCTGCGCGGCTGAGGCGCCCTACAGGAGGGTGCGCTGCCTGGGAGCGGCCGGGTCATCGCCGTCGGGGGGTGGCCCGGCCGTGCCGTCCTCGCCGGGGCGGGCCAGCGCCTCGCGCAGCCGGGCGACCAGGCCCGCCCGCCGGCGGGTGGAGCGGTCCTGCGCGACGGCCAGGCGCACGGCCTTTTCCTGGGTGATGAGGACGGCCAGCCGCTCGGCGCGCGAGAGGGCCGTGTAGAGGATGTTCCGCTCTAACATGACATAATGCGCCGACAGCAACACCACCACTACCGCCGGCCACTGCGACCCCTGCGCCGAGTGCACCGTCATGGCCCAGGCGTGCACTAGCTCATCGAGCTCGTCAAAGGTGTAGGCGGCGGCGCGGTCGTCAAACTGGACGTCCAGCGTCTGCCGCTCGGGGTCGATGGCCCGCACCGTGCCGAGGTCGCCGTTGAGCACCTGCTTCTCATAGTTGTTGCGCGTCTGGCGGACCTTGTCTCCCACCCGCAGGACGCGCCCCGCCCCGCCGGCCGCCGGCGCCAGGGCCTGCTCGGCCTTGTGGGGGGCGGGGGGGTTGAGCCGTGCCTGCAGCGCCGCGTTCAATGAGGCGGTGCCCGCCTCACCGGAGTGGATCGGCGTGAGCACCTGCACCTCCGCCGGCGGCACCCCCAGGAAGGCCGGCAGCCGCTCGGCGGTCAGCTCCACGGCCAGGTCGCGCGCCTGGGCCGGCGTCTCGCGGTGCATCTCAAAATAGTCGGAGGTCTTGGGCACCTCGCGGATGGGCCGCTCTCCGCGGCGCACCCGGTGGCAGTTCACCACCACCATGCTCTCGTCGCCGGCCTCCTGGCGGAAGATGCGGGTCAGCCGCGTCACCGAGAGGCCCGCCAACCCCTCCTCGCCGGCGGTAATCAGGTCCTGCAGGATGGCCCCCGGCCCCACCGAGGGCAACTGGTCCACATCGCCCACCAGCAGGAGGTGGTTGCGCCCGTCCAGCCGCTCGAGGATGTCGTGCATCAGCCACAGGTCGATCATCGACGACTCGTCGACCACCAGCACCGTCTCACGCAGGCGCTCGACGGCCGCGCCGATGCCGATGCGCAGGTGGCGGTGCACGGTGGCCGCCGGCCGGCCGGTGGAGGCCGCCAGCTGCTTGGAGGCGCGCCCCGTGGTGGCGCAGAGGGCATAGGTGACGCCCTGCGCCTCCAGGCAGGGGATCAGCGAGCGCAGCGTCGTAGTCTTGCCGGTGCCGGGGCCGCCCGTCAGGATGGCCACCCGCGCGCCGCTCAGGAGGTCGGCCACGGCGTGGGCCTGTTCGTCGGTGAGGCCGGCGTGGCCGGCGCGCTCCACCAGGGCGGCGGCCGCGGACCGGGGCAGGTCCAGCCCCTCGGCGGGCGGCTGGGCCAGCAGGAAGGCCAGCCGCCGGGCCACGGCCTGCTCGGTGTGGCGCACCGGCGGCAGGAGCAGGGCGTCGGCCGGGCCGGCGTCTGCCAGGGAGGCGTCGGTGGGGAGTTCCTCGCGGGCCAGGCGCCCCTCGGCCACCAGCGCCTCCGCCTGGGGGCGCAGCGCCTCAGGCTCCACCCCCAGGAGCGCGGCGCTCTCCTGCAGGGCCGTGCCCAGCGGGGTCCACAGGTGGCCGTCCTCGAGGGCCTGCCCCAGGAAGTAGATCAGCCCGGCGCGCAGCCGCTCGGGAGCGTCACCGGCCAGGCCCAGGTTGGCGGCGATCTTGTCGCAGGTGCGGAAGCCAAAGCCCCGCACCTCCTCGGCCAGGCGGTAGGGGTTGGCGGAGAGGACCTCCCAGGCCTCGGCGCCGTACTGGCGGTAGAGCGTCTGGGCCTGCCGCGGGGTGAGGCGGGCGATCCCCTCCAGCCGGATCATCAGCTGGTGGCGCCCCTCGTGCTCCGCCCAGGAGGCGCGGATGGTGCGGGCGCGCACCGGGCCGATGCCGCGGACCTCCTCGAGCCGCTCGCCCCCCTGCTGCAGGACGTTGTAGGTCTCCTCGCCGAAATGCTGCACCAGGGCGCGGGCATAGTGGGGGCCCAGGCCCTTGATGGTGGCGCCGGCCAGGTAGCGCTCGATGGCCGCGAGCGACTGCGGCGTCTCGGGCGTAGCCGATTCCACCTGCACCTGCAGGCCGTGGCGGGGGTCGCGCCGCCACACCCCGCGCACCCGGTAGCACTCGCCGGTGCGCGGCTGGCCGAACTGCCCGACGGCGGTAAAGCCGAGTGAGGCGCTCCGCTCGGCGGGCACCAGGTGCACGACGGCGTAGCCGGTCTCCTCGTTGCAGAAGGTGACGCGGTTGACGGAAAAGATCCCCTCGAGGGGCTGTCCCTCGCTGGCGGAGGGGCCGGGCATACCCATGGTGGCAGGTCCTGTCGTTGGCCTTCGGCGGGCGTCCCCCTCAGCATAGCCGCATCCCCAGGCCCCGGCAAGCTCGGTGTGGGGAAGAGAAGAAGGACAGGACTGACAGGATTGACAGGATTGGAAGAGAAGAGAGGCTAGAAGGCTACAATCCTGTCGTCCTCCGATCGTCGTTCTGCGTCGCCACGACGGGAGGGATGCCATCGCCGACGAACGCGGGACGTCACTGCCCGCAGCGAGCGCCCGGCGTGGAGTCGTCACATGCGCCGGGCGCACACCGGCAGGCACGAAGACGAGGCGCGCGCGCGGGCCGATATGGAGTCGTCATGTGCGCCGGGCCGCACACCGGCAGGCAGGAAGACGGGGCGCGCGCGGGCCGATATGGAGTGCGGCGCCCCAGCGCCGCTCCGGCGCGGCGGACCGCGAAGCGGCGCGGCAACGGCCGCGAAGGCACCAAGGCCCTCCGCCGGCCGGACGCCAGGGGCTCCCCCCATGCGGGGGGCAGGCAAGACCCCTGGCTACTATACACGCCCCCTGAAGGGGGCTCAAGACGCGTATGCGCTCCGGAGCCGGCTTTAGCCGGCCTACCCCGTAGGGCGGGGTCTTTAGCCCCGCCCCGGCGGCTGCGGCAGGCCTCGCGCCTTGTCGTCCCGAGCGCAGCAGCCGGTCTGCCGGCCGGGACCTCGTCTTCGCCTTGCTGTGTTAAAAGCTAGGCAAAGACAAGATTCCGGCTGGCGGACAGGCCGTTCTAAGAGCAGCGAGGTAGATCAACAGGACGAGATCAACAGGACTTACACGGACTTAAAAATCTAAGAGACTACAGGTCTTCAATCCTGTAAATCCTGTCAATCCTGTCTTCCTCCTCCTGCCTTGCCCAGCCTGGCCTTCCCACGACGCCCTTGTCGCCGTAGACCGCCCGGGCGGGATCGGGTAGAATCGACGTTCAGCCTGGCCTCCGCAGGACGCTCCGCCGCCGGGAGGCAGCAGGCACCTTCGCCCCAACTGCGTACCCTGGGAGCCTTCCGAGTGCCCATGCAACCGATTGCAGCGCGACATGACCTCGACCTGGGCGGCTGGTGGCACGCCTGGTTTGACTCCTCTGCCCCCTGGCAGGAGGAGCCCCCCGCCGACCCCCGCACCCCCCTGGTGGCCCTGCCCGCCCATGAGCCGACCGGCGGCTGGGGCGCCGAGGAGGAGGGCAAAGAGTCCGCCCGCGTGCCCGGTACCTGGGAGGAGGCCCTCCCCGCCTATCACGGCGTGGCCTGGCACTGGCGGCCGCTGGTGGCCCCGCCCGAGTGGACGTGCGACGTGCTGCGCCTGCGCTTCGCGGGGGTGCGCCTGCGCACCGAGGTCTACCTGAACCGCCGCCTGGTCGGCTATGACCTCGACGGCCTGACCCCCTTTGAGGTCGACGTCAGCGGCCTGCTGCGCCCCGGCGCCCGCTACGAGCTGGCCTTGCGCGTTACCAACCCGGGCGGCAACCCGCCCGGCCAGGCGGCGCGCCCGGTGGCGTGGGCCGGGGCGCTCTTGCCCCCGGGGCACGATTTCGGCGGCGTCTGGGGGCAGGCGCTGCTCATCGGCCGGCCGCGGGCTTACCTCGCTGAGGCCTGGGTCGAAGCGCCCGCCGCGGGTGACGTGCGCCTCCGCTGCCGGGTGATCAACGCGGGCCCGGCCTGTGCCGCCCGCCTGACGGCCGGCCTGGTCGACGACGAAACCCTCCCCATCGCTGAGGCGGCCACCCTCGACCTGGCCCTGCCCGCCGAGGGCGCCCAGGAGGTCTCTCTGCCGCTCCCGGGGGGCGGGGGGTTGGAGCCCTGGACGCCGGACAGCCCGCGCCTCCACCGCGTCTGCCTGCGGCTGGAGGGCGCCGCCTTGGCCGACCGGCTCGTCTGCACGTTCGGCGTGCGCCGGCTCGGCTGGGGCAGCCGCGGCTACACCCTGAACGGGGAGCCGCTGGAGGTCCGCGCCGCCCTTTCGGGGGGCTGGTACCCGGGCAACCTGGCCGCCCCCACGGAGACCCTGGCGGAGCAGGAAGTGCGCCGCGCCCGCGCCCTGGGGTTCAACGCCCTGCGCGTCGCGGGGCACCAGCCCCCGCCCGAACTCCTCGCCGCGGCCGACCGGCTGGGCCTCCTGGTCTTGGCGGACCCGGCCCTGGCCGCGCCCGACCCGGCCGGCGGGGAGCTCTACGCGCACCTGGCGGCCCAGCGGCTCCGCCGGATGGAGGCGCTCCTGCGGGGGCACCCCGCCGCGCTCTGGGCCACCGAGCGCGCCGCGGGCCTGGCGTTGAGCGAGGTGGGCACGGCCCCCACGGGCGGCGAGGCGCCCGGCGCCCCGGCCCTCCCCACCGTGCCCGGCTGGACGGCGCCCCTGCCCGACGTGGCCGCCCTCCTGGGCCGCTACGGGGACCGCGTCCTGCCCGGCTCGGACGCCGCCGCCTGGGCGGAACGCTTCGCCGCCCTGCAGCAGTCCCTGGCCGAGCGCCACCTGGGGACGCTCTTTCCTGACGTGGCCACGCTGGCCCGCGCCACCGGCCGCGCCGCCCTGGACCGCGCGGCGGACGCCGTCGCCCTGGCCCGCTCCGCCGCCGGCGGCCCCGGCTACCTGCTGCCCGCCTGGGAAGACGCGCCCCGCGGCCCGCTGGGGCTCCTGACCATCCATCGCGAGGCCAAGTCCGACGGCCGCCCCCTGGCGCGCGCCAACGAGGCGCTGGCCCTGGCCATCGACGGGCTGCCGCGGCAGCAGGCCGCCGGCGCGCCGGCCGTCCTGACGGTGCGCGCCGCCAACCGCGAGGGGCTGCGCGGGGGGTACCTGTTGCGCGTGCGGCTGACCTCCCCGGCCGGGCGCCTCCTCTTTGAGGAGGCCGCCTGGGTGGCCCTGTCGGGCCTGCCGGGTGAAGAACTGGCCCGCACGCCCTTCCGTGCTAGCGAAGAGGGCGAGTACGTGGCCAGCGCCCAGCTGACGCGCGACGGCAGCGTCGTGGCTGGGGCATCCCGGTCGGTGTGGGTGGCCGAGACCGACGCCGACCTGGGCGGCGCCCGGCTGGCCCTGCTCGGCGGTGACGCTGCTCTCTCTCGCGCGCTGACGCGCTGGGGCGCCCGCCCGCGGCGCTACCGGGCCGGCCGGCCAGCCGACGCCCTGCTGGTG